>NZ_JAMPQD010000014.1:0-201007 GCF_028482245.1 Providencia sp. PROV129 | reverse complement strand
GCTCAAAGCTCAAAGCTCAAAGCTCAAGAGGCATCAGTAGCTATTTATCAGGGACAAATGCACTGTTCATCAGTTTAATGATTGGGTCGGATTTTTTATAACTATTGATAAGAGGAACGAGGCGTTTGAAGTGTTCGCTGGCACAGTGAATATCAAGCGCGTGTTGATCGGGCCATTCTTCAATAAAAACAAAATGCCCAGGATTTTTTTGGTCAACATATAAATCATAGCTGATACAAAGGGGTTCTTGTTTTGTCGCTTCTACAAGCTCCTGATATAACGGCATAACTGTTTCAATCGCTTCAGCTTTAATAAAATCTTCTGCAATCACTTTTAACATAATGGACTCCTTCCTTTTTGAATTAAATACTGTATGAAATTACAGTTATATAACCATAGGGAGTGCACTGACGCAATAGCAGAATACCGATAATCAATGAAACTTTTTAATTGGTAAAGTAATAATTTGAATGTAGATAAGCAACAAAAAAGCCTTGTTGGTTTCCCAGCAAGGCTTTTTAATCAGCATTACTTTAGATTAGAAACTCGCTGGTTTCGCCATTTCTGAAGTTGCTACATTTGATGCCACATGACCACCAGCACCACCTTTACCTTCAAAAGTAGAGGTTTCGCGCTGGTACTCAGTAATCTCAAATGGCGCCGCTGCATCTACAGGGGCAGGGGCTTTGGTCATTGGTGAGTACGAATGACGTTTATGCAAGCTAGTTACATCAGTATTAGCGGTTACTGGTGCCTCGACCTTAGTTGGTTCAACCTCTACAGAGGCAATTGGCTGCTCAACGACTGGCTCAGTAACGGTTTCAGTTTCAGCAATCTCTTCGGCTGCAGCGATTGTTGGTTGAGTATTTTCTTCGACCATAACCTCAGCAGCCGTTTCAACTGCGGTATCAGCGGCAACAATCACGTCTTCTACGTCAGTTTTTACCTTGTCGATAGGCGTTTCTGTTGCAGTAATAACATTATGTGTTTCAACAGGTTGTGGTTCAACAGTTTCGCTGACATACACGACCTCAACAGGTTCAGCTTCTTCATCAGCAGCCACTACATCAACAACAGGTGTTGCTACAACGGCTAGGGCTTCAGATTGGCTTTCCGTCTTAGCTATTTCTACCGTGTTTGTATTGACAGACTCAGTGCTATTTTGTTGTTCAAGCATTTCCTCATTAGTCATAATTGCCATGCTCTCTTGTTGAGGCTGAACAATTGGGTAATGAATGAAAACTTTACCAGAAGCTAGCTCAGGTGATGCTACTGCTGCGGCTAATGGCATTGGTGAACTATTGAGATGACGCTCATCACGGTAACGACGGCGACGTTGCCCACTTACACGTAAGTGACGAGGAGAGCGGCGCGAACGGCGAGGAATGATGGTGTCTTGTTTCTCTTCGCCATCAGTTTGATGAGTTAAATCTTGTAGATCGTCAGCTTGTACTTGGCCTTCAGCTTGGTTAACTACCGCAACTGGTGCTGGTAATGCAGCAACTGGTGCGGATACAGCGACAACGGGCTCTGCAACATCAGTTTTGACCATTTGTTCGTTATCAGTCACACGAATTTTTTGTGTTAACTGGCGACGCTGGCGGCGAGGAGCAGCAGGACGCTGTTCTTCTTCTCTTGCATTTGTTGCTTCAACGTTATCTTGTTGTGCATCTTGCTGAGTTTTTGCAGTTTGTTGCTGACGTTTTTCATCTTGACGACGACGGCGATCAGCACGCTGTTCACGACGTTGCTGCTGGTTGTCACGGTTTGCATTTTCAGCCGTTTGCTCATCTTGCGGTGCCGTATTTTTATTATTACGGCCCTTGTTACGATTATTCGTTTCTTCCGATGAAGCATTGCGATCATTGCGGTTATTACGATTGTCGCGACTATCACGATTTTCGTTATCATCACGATCACGACGATTATTGTTACGGCGATCATTATTACGACGACGATCGTTATTACGGCGACGGTCATTATTATTGCGAGCTTTAGGGGCAGGTGCTTCGACCACTTTCTCTTCTTCACCACCAAAGAGGCCTTTAAAGAATGCAGCAATTTTACTGAATAAGCCTGGCTGAGCAGGTTCATTTGACGTTGTTTTTACTGGCGCTTTAACGGGCGCGACTTCTTTAGGTTTAGCGGAAGAAAGCTCAACTGGCTCTTGTAATGCAAAAGCGGAAATCGCAGGTTGCTCAGGTACTTTACGCTCAGACGTTGTTTCATCGGTATGAGTTAAGGTTTCAGTTTCGTGATATTGAGCTAGGTTATAGCTCAGAGTATTCACTTCTTCACCTTTACGGATACGGATTACATGGAAATGAGGTGTCTGCATCTGGTCATTTGGTACGATAACAACGCGAACGTGAGTTTGGCGTTGTTCAATTTCGCTGACGGCTTTACGTTTTTCGTTTAGCAAGTAAGACGCGATTTGCACAGGAACAATCGCGTGAACTTCATGCGTATTTTCCTTCAGTGCTTCTTCTTCGATTAAACGAAGAACTGATAATGACAGTGATTCGTTATCACGAATTGTCCCAGTTCCCATACAACGAGGGCACACATGGTGGCTTGACTCGCCTAATGATGGGCTTAAACGTTGGCGGGA
This sequence comes from Providencia sp. PROV129, assembly GCF_028482245.1. Classification (NCBI taxonomy): domain Bacteria; kingdom Pseudomonadati; phylum Pseudomonadota; class Gammaproteobacteria; order Enterobacterales; family Morganellaceae; genus Providencia; species Providencia sp. PROV129. The sequence goes on along the minus strand of NZ_JAMPQD010000014.1, from coordinate 198,396 downwards.
CATTTCGAGTAAACCGAAACGAGAGATACGGGCAATTTGAATACGTGCACGGTCTTGGCGAACGGCTTCACGTAAGCGGTTTTCCACTTCACGTTGGTGTCTAACTGGCGTCATATCAATAAAGTCAATGACAATTAGGCCACCAAGGTCACGTAGACGTAATTGACGGGCAATTTCATCCGCCGCTTCAAGGTTAGTATTGAACGCAGTTTCTTCGATGTCACCACCACGAGTAGAACGTGATGAGTTGATATCAATCGCAGTCAATGCTTCTGTTGTATCAATGACTAACGCACCACCTGAAGGTAAACGTACTTCACGTTGGAACGCAGATTCAATTTGAGATTCGATTTGGTAATGGCTGAATAATGGAACATCACCACTGTAGTGTTTGATTTTACTAGCAAAATCGCCACGACCAATCGCTTCGATATGGTTACGAGCCATTTCGACGACTTTCGGATTATCAATTAGAATCTCGCCAATGTCTGGGCGTAGATAATCGCGGAACGCACGCACAATAACATTACTTTCCTGATGGATTAGGAAAGGTGCAGGGCGGTTCTCAGCAGCTTTTTGGATGGCTTCCCAGTGGCGTAAGCGGTACAGTAAATCTTGTTGTAGGGATTCTGCAGACTTACCAACACCAGCCGTGCGGACAATCAGACCCATACCATCTGGAATTTCTAAAGAAGACAGTGCTTCTTTGAGTTCCGTACGGTCTTCACCTTCAATACGACGAGAAATACCGCCTGCGCGTGGGTTATTTGGCATTAACACTAAATAGCTACCTGCCAGACTAATAAAAGTAGTTAACGCTGCACCTTTATTACCACGTTCTTCTTTATCAACTTGAACAATAACTTCTTGGCCTTCTTTTAACACATCTTTAATGTTAGGACGGCCTTGAGAGTGGTAGTTGCTTGGGAAGTATTCACGAGCGATTTCTTTGATAGGAAGGAAACCGTGTCTTTCTGCACCATAATCAACAAAAGCAGCTTCAAGACTAGGTTCGATACGGGTGATTTTACCTTTGTAAATGTTCGCCTTTTTTTGCTCATGACCTGGGCTTTCAATATCCAAATCATAGAGACGTTGCCCGTCAACAAGGGCAACACGCAACTCTTCCTGTTGAGTTGCGTTTATTAGCATTCTTTTCATGTTATTACTTACTCATTATTTTCTTTTAAATAAAGAGCAGCGAAAGAAAGAGCTACTGTAAACCGATGGCCTCGTGATTTTTACAAAACCGTCTGCCTCGCGGCAGTCGTTCGTATAGAGACGCGCAGTATTCGGTGAACCTGATTTTTAGATTAAAAATTCAGCGTTCTTAATTAGGGTGCCGTTGATTATCATTAAAACGGAAGTACCTAACCCAATAAGCCAAAATTCGTTGCTCGCTAATTTATTTGATATTGCTAAATGTCTTACGCCATTGCTGCATTGTTACGCTATCAAATAAGAAATCCTATAAACGCCAATTTTCGTTTTTTAAACATCTTGGCAACTGCATATTATTCCATTGCCATGTGCATTATAGCAAGTCGATAAGGAAGTTATATGGAAATTTTATTTAGAAATAGGAAAAATCATGCAGAAAATAACCAAAATAAAAAAAAACATAAAAAAATTCGTGGAGTCGGTATGATAGAGAGAGTTAATAAGCGCATATTTTAATCAATTAGAGTTAACGCATTTTCGAATGAATACACAAAATCAAGTTCAATTTATAGACATCAGCGATGACGAGGCTGGGCAACGCATCGATAACTTTTTGCTCGCTAAACTTAAAGGCGTACCAAAAAGCATGATTTATCGCATTATCCGTAAAGGGGAAGTGCGTGTAAATAAAGGGCGGATTAAGCCTGAGTATAAACTTGTCGAAGGGGATCAAGTTCGTGTTCCGCCAGTCAGAGTCGCTGAGCGTGAGGTGCCCGCAGTTTCCGCTAAATTAGATAAAGTGGCGGCATTAGCTAACTGCATTTTATTTGAAGATGATTCCATACTTGTACTGAACAAACCTTCTGGTACAGCAGTACATGGCGGAAGTGGTTTGAGCTTTGGTGTTATTGAGGGGCTGCGGGCCTTGCGGCCTGAAGCTCGTTTTCTTGAACTGGTTCATCGCCTCGATAGGGACACGTCAGGAATTTTATTAGTTGCGAAAAAACGTTCTGCCTTAAGAGCATTGCATGAACAGTTGCGCTTGAAAACTATGCAAAAAGATTACCTGGCCTTAGTGCGTGGTCATTGGCAATCTCATGTTAAAGTGGTTCAAGCACCGTTGTTGAAAAATATTTTGCAAAGTGGTGAGCGAGTCGTCAAAGTGAGTAGCGAAGGAAAAGCATCGGAAACGCGCTTTAAAGTCGAAGAACGTTTTGATAATGCAACGTTAGTGAAAGCGAGTCCCGTGACGGGACGAACACATCAAATTCGTGTGCACACTTTATATGCAGGTCACCCAATTGCGTTTGATAACCGTTATGGTGACGAATTATTCGATAGCCAATTAGCAGATACAGGCCTCAATCGGTTGTTCCTGCACGCAAGCGCATTAAAATTCACTCATCCCAAAACTGGGGAAGAGATGCGGCTGCAAGCGCCAATGGGTGCAGAGCTAAACCATTGTTTAAAAGTATTACGTAACCGTAAAACCACATCGTAAGCATCACTCGTTGGCGGGTAGAAGGTCATTACCCGCCAATTATTTTTATTAACCCAATAGTGGGTTAACATCATGCTGGCGTAGCATATCTAGCAGCAAAATAATCGGTAAGCCAATTAAAGTGTTAGGGTCACGTCCCTCTAACCTATCAAATAAAGTTATACCTAGCCCTTCAGATTTAAAACTTCCTGCACATTGGAACGGTTCTTCTTTATACAAGTAGTTGGTGATCTCTTGGTCAGTTAAGTTTCGAAAATAGACATCGAACAATTCACATTGCAGATTAAATTTTCCTGTCGCGGAATCTAATAGGCACAACCCAGTATAAAATGTGATTTTATGACCAGAGGCTGCTTTCAATTGTTTGAATGCATTTTCAAAGGTATGGGGCTTGCCGACAATTTTTCCATCAATAACACACACTTGATCAGAACCAATAATTAAATGTTGAGCGTATTGTTCTGTCAGTACAGCGGCTTTGGCATGAGATAACCGCAGGACTAAAGCTTGAGCCGATTCATTTAAAACAGGTGATTCATCAATGTTCGGCGGTGAGGCTAAAAACGGCAAACCTAATTTTTTTAATAAGGATTGCCGATAGGGTGAAGTTGACGCCAAAATAATCGATTTCATGATTTTTCTCAAAACTCGTAGCCAAAAGGGTTAACTCATTTTAAACTATAAACCGCAAAACCTGCGATTTTTTGGTGAAAAGGCGAGTTTACCCCGCCTTTTTCTTTGACTATAGCTCATTACAAAGTTAATATGCGCGCCTTATGCAAAAGGTAAAATTACCCCTGACTATCGATGCGCAGCGTGCAGCTCAGAAAAACCTCGACTATGTCGGGAGTTATACACCTGAGCAAGTTGCACGTCTTGCAGAATCAGTAGTCAGTGTAGACAGTGATGTAGAAACCGAATTATCATTTAATATTGATAAACAGCGTCTCACGGTTATCGAAGGGAAATCCGATGTGGATCTCACCCTCCAATGCCAACGCTGCGGAAAAAATTTCAAGCATCATGCCTACGTATCGTATTGTTTTAGTCCTGTCGTCAATGACGAAAAGGCCGAAGCATTACCGGAGCTCTACGAGCCAATTCAAATTGATGAATTTGGTGAAATAGATTTGCTGGGAATGATAGAAGATGAAATAATTCTTTCCTTACCAGTTGTTCCGGTTCATGATTCTGAACACTGTGAAGTGTCCGAAGCGGACATGGTGTATGGTGAACTGCCTCCTGAGGCAGAAAAGCCAAACCCATTTGCCGTATTAGCCAGTTTAAAGAAAAGTACTTAAGGAGTAAGGTCAATGGCCGTACAACAGAATAAACCAACTCGTTCAAAACGCGGTATGCGTCGTTCACATGATGCACTGACTGCTACCCTAGTTTCTGTAGATAAAACTTCAGGTGAAACTCACCTGCGTCACCATGTGACTGCAGACGGTTTCTACCGTGGCCGTAAGGTTATCAGCAAGTAATTGTTGGTACCTTGGCTAATCTAACCATTGCGTTAGATGCTATGGGCGGGGATGTTGGTCCCCGCGTCACAGTGCCTGCTGCATTGCAGGCTCTGGCATCTAATTTAGCACTCAAATTACTGCTTGTCGGTCAACCCGAAGCCATTCAACCCTTGCTTGCACATCTAAGTGCCGAGCAAATTTCGCGTGTCGAAATTATCCCTGCGGATGGAATTATTGCTAACGATGCCAAACCATCAAACGCAATAAGACAAAGCAAAGGAACATCGATGCGAGTGGCCTTAGAGTTGGTGAAAACAGGGCAGGCACAAGCGTGCGTGAGTGCTGGTAATACAGGCGCATTGATGGGGTTAGCGAAATTGATGTTAAAGTCGATAGATGGCATTGAGCGTCCAGCGCTAATGACAATCTTACCTAACCAGCAGAAAAAACAAACGGTAGTGTTGGATTTAGGGGCAAACGTCAATTGCAGTAGTGAAATGTTAGTGCAATTTGCCGTAATGGGTTCGGTGATGGCTGAAGAAGTGGTCAATATCACAAAACCGAAAGTTGCTTTGCTCAATATCGGTGAAGAAGAGAGCAAAGGGCTGGATAATATCCGCGAAGCCGCCGCAATATTAAAAGAAACGGCGTCCATTAACTATATTGGTTACGTTGAAGGTAATGAGTTACTGACAGGTAAAACCGATGTATTAGTGTGTGACGGCTTCGCGGGTAACGTCTCATTAAAAACAATGGAAGGAGTCGTTCGCGTTATTCTCTCCTTGTTAAAATCGGCGGACGACGAAAAGAAAAAACGCAGTTGGATAATGCAACTGGCGAAAAAATGGCTAAAAAAACGTTTAATGAAGCGTTTTGGGGATATGAACCCCGACCAGTATAACGGTGCGACTCTGTTAGGATTAAAAGGTATTGTGATCAAGAGTCATGGTGCGGCTAACGAAAGTGCATTTAAAGCTGCGATTGACCGCGCAGTGCAAGCTGTTGAAAAACAAGTACCAGAAAGAATAACAGCGCGATTAAATATTGTTTTACCCAGGAGCGATCAATAACCTATGGCTATGTACAGTAAAATCTTAGGAACAGGCAGCTACTTGCCAGCGCAAGTTCGTACCAATGCTGATCTGGAAAAAATGGTTGATACTTCTGATGAATGGATTGTGACCCGCACTGGGATACATGAAAGAAGAATTGCTAACGAAGACGAAAATGTCTCTGTAATGAGTTTTCATGCTGCACAAAAAGCGCTTGAAATGGCACAGGTTGAGGCCAGCGAGATAGGTTTAATCATTGTTGCCACCACTTCTGCAACGCATGCATTCCCAAGTGCAGCGTGCCAAGTGCAGCAAATGCTAGGAATCAATGATTGCGCGGCATTTGACGTTGCGGCGGCCTGTGCAGGCTTTACTTATGCGATCAGTATTGCTGACCAGTTTGTTAAAACAGGGATGACGAAAAAGGCCCTTGTTATTGGCGCTGATGCATTATCAAAAACATTAGACCCAGAAGATCGTGGTACCATCATCTTATTTGGTGACGCCGCAGGTGCTGTTGTGGTTGGTGAGTCTAATGAACCTGGCATTATTTCTACCCATTTACACGCTGATGGGCGTTATGGGGATTTACTCGCATTGCCTAATCGTAGCCGTTGCTCTGACGACCCTGCGTATTTAACGATGACGGGTAATGAAGTATTCAAAGTTGCAGTCCGCGAATTAGCGCATATTGTTGATGAAACACTGGAAAAAAGTGGGATTGCAAAAGAAGAACTTGATTGGTTAGTGCCACATCAAGCAAATTTAAGAATTATTTCTGCGACGGCAAAAAAACTTGATATGACTATGGACAAAGTGGTTATCACCTTAGACCGTCATGGCAATACTTCTGCGGCATCTGTCCCAACTGCACTTGATGAAGCAGTGCGTGATGGACGTATCCAACGTGGCCAACTTGTGCTGTTAGAAGCCTTTGGCGGTGGTTTCACGTGGGGCTCTGCCTTAGTTCGTTTTTAATTTATTGAGAAAACAGACATGACACAATTTGCGATGGTATTTCCCGGACAGGGTTCTCAGTCTTTAGGAATGTTAGCAGCATTAGCTGAAGAAAATAAGCTGGTTGAGCAAACATTTGCTGAAGCATCAGAAGCATTGGGTTACGATCTTTGGGCATTAGTCCAAAATGGGCCAGAAGAAGAATTAAATAAAACATGGCAAACACAGCCCGCATTATTAGCCGCGTCTGTGGCAATTTTCCGTGTTTGGCAAGCTAAAAACGGTGCAATGCCTTCAATGATGGCAGGGCATAGCCTGGGTGAGTACTCCGCATTAGTTTGTGCAGGTGTCATTGACTTCAAAGAAGCGATTAAACTTGTTGAATTGCGTGGTAAATTGATGCAAGAAGCGGTTCCTGAAGGTACAGGCGCAATGTATGCGATTATCGGCTTAGATAATGAATCTATTGAAAAAGCCTGCCAAGAAGCGGCACAAGGTCAAGTCGTTTCCCCCGTGAATTTTAACTCCCCAGGCCAAGTGGTCATTGCAGGGGAAAAAGCAGCGGTTGAACGAGCAGGTGCTGCGTGTAAAGAAGCGGGTGCAAAACGTGCGCTGCCATTATCAGTTAGTGTGCCTTCACATTGTGCATTAATGAAGCCTGCTGCTGATAAATTAGCCGAAGCGTTAGAAAAAATCGAATTTTGTGAGCCAGTCTATCCAGTTATCAACAATGTTGATGTTAAAATTGAGCAATCGGCGCAAAATATTCGTGATGCGTTAGTTCGTCAACTGTATAATCCAGTACGCTGGACAGAAACAGTAGAATTGATGGCAGATCAAGGTGTTGAACACCTTATCGAAATGGGGCCAGGTAAAGTGTTGACTGGTCTTACCAAGCGAATTGTCTCTAATTTAACTGCCGTAGCAGCCAATGATCCTGTATCATTAAGCACTGCTTTAGAAAATAGCTGAGGACGACATGAGCTTTGAAGGAAAAATTGCACTAGTAACAGGTGCTAGCCGTGGGATTGGTAAAGCCATTGCTTTAACATTAATCGCGCGCGGTGCAACCGTTATTGGCACAGCAACCAGCGAAAAAGGCGCAGAAGCCATTACTGCTTATCTTGATGGTAAAGGGAAAGGTTTAGCGTTAAACGTGACTGATGCAGCATCAATCGAAGAAACTTTGACTAAGATCCGTGAGGAATTTGGTGAAATTGATATTTTGGTTAATAATGCAGGTATCACTCGCGATAACTTATTGATGCGTATGAAAGAAGAAGAGTGGCAAGATATTATTGACACGAATCTTTCATCCGTTTACCGTTTGTCTAAAGCCGTTTTGCGTGCCATGATGAAAAAACGTTGTGGGCGTATTATTTCTATCGCATCAGTTGTGGGTGTGATGGGGAATGCGGGACAAACAAACTATGCAGCAGCGAAAGCTGGGCTAATTGGTTTTAGTAAATCATTAGCTCGGGAAGTCGCTTCTCGTGGTATCACTGTTAATGTTGTTGCTCCAGGTTTTATCGAAACGGATATGACTAAAGCATTGACAGATGAGCAGCGTGCAGGCATTTTATCTCAGGTTCCTGCAGATAGACTGGGTGATGCACAAGAAATTGCCAGTGCTGTAGCGTTTTTAGCTTCTGACGAAGCTGCTTACATCACAGGTGAAACATTGCATGTCAATGGTGGCATGTACATGATCTAAAGAAATGATGGGACTACTTGCATTATTAGTGTTATCTAACGCTAAATAATGCAAAATAATGGTTCCAACAGCCGGGATTGGGTTGTATCTTTTCCTGTATTTCATAAACTACGAAAACCATCGCGAAAGCGAGTTTTGATAGGAATTTTAATAGTATGAGCACTATCGAAGAACGCGTTAAGAAAATCATCGTTGAACAACTGGGTGTTAAAGAGGAAGAAGTTGTAAATGCAGCTTCATTTGTTGATGACTTGGGCGCTGATTCTCTTGACACAGTTGAGCTGGTTATGGCTCTGGAAGAAGAGTTCGATTGCGAAATCCCTGACGAAGAAGCTGAAAAGATCACAACAGTACAGGCTGCGATTGACTACGTCGAGAACGCATCTAAATAATTGTACGAAAAACATGTCTAGGCGATCACTCGATCGCCTATGTTCCTTTTGTAACTTTTCCCTCCTTGGAGGAAATACGTGTCTAAGCGTCGTGTAGTCGTAACCGGACTGGGCATGTTATCTCCTGTCGGCAACACAGTTGAGTCATCATGGAAAGCTGTTTGTGACGGACAGAGTGGTATCAGCCTCATTGAACATTTTGATACTACTAACCACGCAACTAAATTTGCTGGCTTAGTAAAAGATTTCAATTACGAAGATTTTGACATCTCTCGCAAAGATGCGAAGAAGATGGACCCATTTATTCAATATGGTATTGCAGCAGGCTTCCAAGCCTTTAAAGATGCTGGATTGGAAGTAACAGAAGCCAATGCTACTCGTATCGGTTTAGCGATTGGTTCTGGTATTGGCGGGTTAGGGTTAATTCAGGATAACTGTGAAGCACTGATGGCAGGTGGTCCTCGTAAAGTTAGCCCATTCTTCGTGCCATCGACAATCATTAACTTGGCGGCGGGCCATTTAAGCATTATGTACGGTTTACGTGGTCCAAGCATTTCTATTGCCACAGCATGTACATCGGGCGTTCACAATATTGGTCACGCAGCACGTATGATTGCCTATGGCGATGCAGACGTTATGTTGGCAGGCGGTACTGAAAAAGCAACGACACCATTAGGTGTGGCAGGCTTTGGTGCTGCGCGTGCTCTATCAACTCGCAATGATGACCCACAAGCGGCAAGTCGCCCTTGGGATAAAGACCGTGATGGTTTTGTTCTCGGTGATGGTGCAGGTATCATTATTCTTGAAGAATATGAACATGCGAAAGCACGTGGCGCTAAAATTTACGCAGAAGTTGCTGGCTTTGGTATGAGCAGTGATGCTTACCATATGACATCTCCGCCAGAAAATGGTGAAGGTGCTGCATTAGCAATGGAAAATGCGCTAAAAGATGCTGGCATTAAGGCGAGCGAAGTGGGTTACATCAATGCCCATGGCACATCAACCAATGCAGGTGACTTAGCGGAAGCACAAGCGGTTATGTCTGTATTTGGTGAAGACTCAAATGTGTTAGTGAGTTCGACGAAATCCATGACAGGTCACCTATTAGGTGCTGCAGGAGCGGTTGAATCTATCTTCACGATTTTGTCTTTGTGTGATCAAATTGTCCCTCCAACGATTAACTTAGACAGCCCTGATGAGGGTTGTACGTTAGATTTCGTTGCGAATAAAGCACGTAAAGTTGAGAACATGGAGTACGCTCTGTGTAACTCCTTCGGCTTTGGTGGCACAAACGGTTCATTGATTTTCCGCCGTTACCACGCAGAATAATCAAATCGTTCCACCATTAATTCAGCCTCAGTTGTGTATGCAACTGGGGCTTTATTTTGCCAGCTTCTTTGCACAGCTCTGTGCTTTAGTTTATGATAGTTCTACCTGATTACTGTCTGATTTATCAGCTTTTATTATAAGTATTATCAATGTCATATTGGGTTAATGGCCAACCTTGTCAACAAATTAGTGTCTCTGATCGCGCCGTTGCGTTCGGGGATGGTTGTTTCACGACCATTCATGGAGTGAATCAGCAAGCGCAGATGCTCAAAGAACACATTGCGCGTTTAACACGTGACTGCTTAAGATTAAAAATTACCGCACCTGATTGGGGTGAATTAGAACATCATTTAACGGAAATTTGTACACAACAAGTGGATGAAGAATTTGTTCTAAAGGTCATTATCAGCCGTGGTGTAGGTGGGCGAGGTTACAGTTCTATAGGCTTTACTCAGCCTACCATTATTGTCAGTGTTTCCCCCTTTCCATCACACTATACTCAGTTACAATGCCAAGGGGCTAAGCTGATATTGAGCCAAACACCTGTTTCTCGAAATCCATTATTGGCAGGGATGAAACATTTAAATCGCCTTGAGCAAGTATTGATCCGCCAGGAAATCGATGAGGCTCAAGCGGATGAAGCGATTGTGCTCGATACAGATGGCATCATTATTGAGTGTTGTAGTGCAAATGTATTTTGGCGTATCGGGCAAACTGTTTATACCCCTGTATTATCGCATTGTGGGGTGAACGGATTAATGAGACAAAAGATCATAGCGTTATTAGTAGGGAGTCAGTACCATCTTGAAGAAGTTGAGCGGTTCGCGTCAGTATTAGCTCACTGCGATGAAGTGATTATGTGTAATGCGTTGATGCCTGTTCTACCCGTTAAAAGCATCCAAATAGCTTCACAAGAAAATCCGTTGCATTATGCATCACGGGAGCTGTTCGAATACTTATTTTTGCGCTGCAAAATCTAGTTTGCATAAATTAAAGTCCTAATACGCATTGATGTGGTCAATAAATGAAATTAGCTAAAAAAATCATTTTAATTGCTGTTGTTCTGATTACCGTTGTGGCGATTGCACTTTATTTGCAATATCGCCAAGTACTGAATTACGCTAAAACACCGATTAACCTTACGGAAGAAAAGATTTTCACTGTGCCTGCGGGGACTGGACGTGTGGCTTTTGAAGCATTGCTTATTAATGAAAAATTGATTGAGCAGGGCAATGAATTTCAATGGTTACTGAAATTGCGACCTGAATTGGCGCAGCTTAAAGCGGGCACATACCGTTTGCAACCTGACATGGATGTAGAACAGCTACTAAAATTAATCGTAAGCGGTAAAGAAGCGCAGTTTTCTATTCGCTTTATTGAAGGTAATCGTTTAGTAGATTGGAGTAACATCCTGCGTGATGCGCCATACTTAGCGCATAAATCAACGGAAATGACACCGACTGAACTCTACAATGCGATTGACTTTAAAGGGGAAGGAACCTTAGAAGGTTGGCTGTATCCTGATACCTATTTATATACTGCTGGAACGGCGGATACTGAGATTTTGAAACGTGCACATAAGCGCATGCAGGCTAGCCTTGAAGATGAATGGAAGGGGCGTGATAGGGATCTGCCGTATAAAAATGCGTATGAAATGCTGATAATGGCATCAATCATTGAAAAAGAAACGGGTGTTGACAGCGAACGTTCGCAAGTTGCCTCGGTATTTGTCAATCGCTTGAAGCAAAAAATGCGTTTACAAACCGATCCAACCGTCATTTACGGCTTGGGTGATAAATATCGTGGTAAAATTTATCGTAGTGATTTAGATAATTACACAGAATACAACACCTACAAAATTGATGGATTACCACCAACACCGATAGCAATGCCAAGTATTGCATCCATTAAAGCAGCTGCACATCCAGCCAAAACAGATTATTTGTATTTTGTCGCGGACGGCAAAGGGGGGCATACCTTTAGCCGTAACTTGAATGACCACAACCGTGCCGTCAAAGTTTACCGTCAAATTGAACAGCAAAACTGATAAAACATGAAAAACCAATTTATTGTTATTGAAGGATTAGAAGGCGCAGGGAAGACCACCGCAATCAATACGGTAGTTGATACTTTAAACCATGCAGGTATCAACGATATCGTTTTTTCCCGTGAGCCAGGGGGGACACCGCTAGCAGAAAAGCTACGAGAGCTCATCAAACAAGGTATTGAAGGGGATAAAGTCACAGATAAAGCCGAGCTTTTAATGCTGTATGCTGCCCGAGTGCAATTGGTTGATACCGTGATTAAACCCGCACTTGCCGCTGGAAAATGGGTTGTCGGTGATCGCCATGATATGTCATCACAAGCTTATCAAGGTGGTGGACGCCAGATTGATCGCCATTTAATGCAGTCCTTGCGTGATTTAGTGCTAGGTGATTTTAAACCCGACCTGACGTTATATCTTGATTTATCACCAGAACTTGGCCTACAACGTGCGCGTTCACGGGGTGAATTAGATAGAATTGAAAAAGAGTCGCTGGCTTTCTTTGAAAGAACACGTGAGAGATATCTGGAACTTGCAGCGAGTGATAAATCCATAATAACGATTGATGCAAGCCAAAATATTGAGCAAGTTCAAAACGATATTCGTACTGCGTTACTTAAATGGTTAGCGAAATAAGGTATTGAAGGCATGAATTGGTATCCTTGGTTAAATGAGCCTTACCGGCAAATGATTGCGGCTTACCAAAGTGGTCGGGGTCACCATGCCTTGTTGCTTCATTCCATATCAGGCAACGGTGCAGATGCATTGTGTTATGGGGTTAGCCGCTGGTTAATTTGCCAAAATCGTGATGGGATGAAAAGCTGTGGTGAGTGCCATAGTTGCCGTTTGATGTTAGCGGGAACACACCCAGACTACCATGTCATTGAGGTGGAAAAAGGTAAATCAACGGTCAGCGTTGATGCGGTTAGAAAACTGATTGAAACCTTGAGTAGTCATGCGCAGCAGGGCGGTAGCAAGGTGGTGTATATTCCCAGCACTGACGCACTTACCGATGCAGCGGCGAATGCACTACTGAAAACCCTCGAAGAACCCGCTAAAGACACTTATTTTTTATTAGTGAGTGAAAAACAGGAAAATTTGTTAGCGACTATCCGCAGCCGTTGTTTGAGCCACTTTTTACCTGCGCCAGACTCACAAATCGCGTTATATTGGCTGCAAAAGCAAAAGCCAAATTTGGTTATGGATAATGCGGTTACCGCTTTAAAGCTTTGCCAAGGCGCACCCGTCGCGGCATTAGCGCTACTTGATGATAATCTATGGCAAAAGCGCGCTGCATTATGCCATAACATGGCATTAGCATTACAAAATCGCGATATGCTAGGTTTGTTACCCTCATTAAATATAGATGATGCAGTGATGTCTCTAAATTGGTTATTGAGCTTATTAGCAGATGCTATCAAGGTTCAGCAAGGCGCAGCGCAGTTTTGCATTAACCAGGACTATAGTGCTCAAGTGATGCAATTGGCGTCCATGATGAACCGTACACAACTTCATGATATTTATGAGCAATGGTTGTACTGTCGCTACCAATTACTGACCGTTTCTGCATTAAATCAGGAACTGCTTCTGGCTAATCAATTATTACAATGGGAAGCCTTACTGGCGAGCCCCTCATTTTAAAAAGAGTTAAATATGTTTGTTGTTGATTCACACTGCCATCTCGATTGTTTAGATTATGAAAAATTACATGCTAATGTTGATGATGTCATCGCAAAAGCGTCCGCTCGTGATGTCGGTTTTATGTTAGCGGTGGCAACTACGCTGCCAGGTTTTGAAAAAATGAAAACGCTTATTGGTGAACGAGAAAATATTGCATTTTCCTGTGGTATTCATCCTCTCAATTTGGATGAAGGGTACGATTTCGAGCGTTTAGCGCAACTTGCTGCTGGGCAAGAAGTCGTTGCATTAGGCGAAACAGGTTTAGATTATTATTATCAACAAGAAAATGCAGTATTACAGCAGGAGTCCTTTCGCCAACATATCCGTATTGGCCGAGAGGTCAATAAACCTGTTATCGTCCATACCCGCTCAGCACGGGAAGATACGCTGGCAATCTTACGTGAAGAAAAGGTGATGGAGTGCGGCGGTGTATTGCATTGTTTTACGGAAGATAAAGACACGGCTATCGAGCTGCTTGATTTAGGTATGTACATTTCATTTTCCGGTATTGTGACATTCCGCAATGCAGAACAAATTCGCGAAGCCGCACGAATTGTCCCGTTGGATAGAATTCTCGTTGAAACGGATTCACCATACTTAGCGCCAGTTCCTCACCGTGGAAAAGAAAATCAGCCTGCTTATGTGCGTGATGTGGCTGAATACATGGCTGTACTCAAGGGCGTTAGTGTTGAGGAGATGGCTGATATCACCACACAGAATTTCAATCGATTGTTTCATTTAAATGTCGGCGTGAATAACGCATAATCAATACACGCTAATTAAATCATTCTTGAATTATTAAGGAAATTAACATGGCAGAAGAAACCATTTTCAGCAAAATCATCCGTCGAGAAATCCCTGCGGATGTGGTTTATCAAGATGAGCTGGTCACTGCTTTTCGTGATATTTCGCCACAAGCGCCATCTCACATTTTAATCATCCCTAATAAGCTTATCCCAACGGTAAACGATGTGACGCAGGATGATGAACTGGCTCTTGGCCGTTTATTTACTGTTGCAGCCAAAATTGCGAAAGAAGAAGGCATTGCAGAAAACGGATACCGTTTAATCATGAATTGCAATGAACATTCAGGCCAAGAAGTTTTTCATATCCATATGCACTTAGTGGGTGGTCGCCCATTAGGCCCATTATTGGCAAAATAATGAAAATATTGGGTGCAACAATAAACCGCATTGCATTACTTGCTACAGTGGTAGCCGCACTGAGTGGTTGCCTCTATAAAAAACCGCAAGGCTTGGTTTTTAATGAACAACAGCGTGTGATTATGGAACCTGTTGTTTTAGCTCAAGGGATTATTGTTGAAAACCCAATTATCAGAGTAGAAAACCATCAACATGTTGCCACCATCAATGTTAGCAATGTGGGATCAAAAGCGGTAAATATTGCTTATCGCTTGTATTGGTACGACAAGCAAGGGTTGAGGGTGGATACATCGGCAGTGGAAGAACAATTAGTATTGCCGAGCTCTACAGAACAAATTCGTGCGATAACCTCTTCACCTCGTGCAGATAATCTGCGCATTCATGTATTTTTATCCCCTAAGGCCGGAGAATAATAATGAAACGGATCTTAATGGTTGCTGCGGCAACGCTTATTTTGGCAGGCTGTCCGTCATACCCACCACAGCAACCGGTTGAGCAACCACCGATTGTCCCTATTGAGCCACAACAACCAGAGGTGACACCTCCGCCACCGCCAGATAAGGTACCAACACCACCTAAGCAACAAACAACGGACTGGTCTGCGGCGATATCACCATTAGTCGCACAAATGGTTGCAGCTGATGGTGTGGAACCTGGTAAAGTTTTGTTAGTTGATTCAGTTAAAAATAATACAAATGGTTCACTTCCTGTTCAGCTAATTACATCAAATATGATGTCCGCGGTGGAAAATACGCAGCGTTTTAATGTCGTTCCACAAGATGTGGTTAACGCAGCACGTAAGACACTGGGTTTATCTCAAGAAGATAGCCTTGTGACTCGTAGTAAAGCAATTGGTTTGGGTCGTTATGTACAGGCAAATTATGTGATTTATAGTGTGATGTCAGGCTCAAACAAAGACCGTCGCCTTGAGATGCAATTAATGGAAGTGCAGACAGGTGAAATCATTTGGACTGGAAAAAAGAATATTGAGTGACATACCGTCATTACTTGCTTTACTTTCGACACATTTCCCAGCAATTTCAGCACAGTGCTGGGAAATATCTCCCTTGGCGGGGTTGTCTGGTGGCAGCTTTTTAGTTGAAAGTCATCAATCCAATTATCTGCTTAAACTGGTTGCTCGAGCGGATACACATCGGCAAAGTGCCTTGTATGTCTCTCGGCGTAAAGAAGCTCGTATCTTACGGCAAATTCAGCATTTACCCTTTGCGCAGGCGGTGGTTGCACATAACGCCGAGTGGTTAGTTTTAGCTTGGCGTGAAGGACGACACCCTAGCGATAAAAAATTTTGCTCAGTCGAATTTCAGCGGGAACTCGCTAATACGATTGCTACTTTGCATTGTTCACCATTATTGACCTACACGTTACCCTTAAGGGCTGAAATTGCCCATTATGGGAAACGTATTGACCCACAACGTTTTTCTCCTCGCTGGAAGCGGATTCACCGAGACTTTTTACAAAAAAAGATGCCAAAGACGTTGAAATTGGCACCTGCCCATATGGATATTCATCCTAAAAATATTCTTATTCAAGAAGATGGCAAATTGATGTTATTGGATTGGGAATATACTGCAAATACCGATATTGCGTTTTCGCTGGAGACTTATTTTCAATTCAATAACTTGACCGTGCATCAGCGTCAGCAATTTCTGACGCAATATTGTGATATTCAGGGCGCTTACCATGATAAATTTCAGTTAATGCATCACTGTAATTTATGGTCTCCTTGGGTAAAATATATGACATTAATGTGGTATGAAGTGCAGTGGAATGAAAGTCGGCATTCTGACTTTTTGATACACTCTCAGCCACTACGACAATATTTCAGTTTGTTAGGCTAAATGCCTGGCAAACCTATATACAGATAATGAAATAAGTGAGGCAGGTTATGGGCCCGATAATGCTAGATGTCCAAGGGTATGAACTGGACAATGAAGAACGTGAAATATTAGCTCATCCACTAGTGGGCGGCTTAATTTTATTTACCCGTAACTTTCATGATGCAGCGCAGTTGCGTGAACTGGTACGTCAAATTCGGGATGCATCAAGAAATCGGCTCTTGATTGCGGTAGACCAAGAAGGTGGACGGGTACAACGTTTTCGCGATGGTTTTACCGCGTTACCATCAGCACAAGCATTTGCAGCACTGAATAATGAGCATGCCGGTGCCAAGCTAGCAGAAGAGGCGGGGTGGTTAATGGCCGCAGAAATGATAGCGATGGATATTGATATTAGTTTTGCACCTGTTCTGGATTTAGGTCATCAAAGTATTGCTATTGGTGAGCGTTCATTCCATGAAAATCCCGACATGGCGATGATGATGGCTGAGCGTTTTATTAAAGGTATGCATAGCGCTGGGATGAAAACAACAGGGAAGCATTTCCCTGGACATGGTGCAGTAAAAGCTGACTCCCATAAAGAAACACCGAGGGATGATCGTGCGCTTGATGTGATCCGTGGCAAAGATATGTCGATTTTTAAAGATTTTATTCAAAGGGAATTACTGGATGCCATCATGCCTGCACATGTTATTTATACGCAGGCTGATGATCGCCCAGCAAGCGGGTCGTCTTTCTGGTTAAAGTCCGTTTTACGTGAGCAACTAGGCTTTAATGGCGTTATTTTTTCCGATGATTTATCGATGGAAGGCGCAGCGATTATGGGCAGTTACCCTGAAAGAGCAAAAGCGTCCCTGGATGCGGGTTGCGACATGATCCTTGTTTGTAATAACCGCGAAGGTGCAGTGAGTGTATTGGATAACCTACCGAAGCAACAAGCTAGTCAAGCGTCGAAGCTATACCACAGTGGCCGGCAATACAGTCTGAAAGAACTACAAAGTGCGGCACGTTGGCAGGAAAGCAATCAAAAATTGGTTGAATTACATCATAGATGGCAAGAGTTTAAACAGTAATTGAAAGCAAGTACGGACGAAGCCAGTGAGATGAAATATCTGACTGGTTTTTTTTTGCACAATAATTAACCTAAATATGCAATATTTCAAATAGGAGAATGTAATAACTTTGTATCTCATGCGTTACCCGTAACGTATTAAATAATTTTTATATAGGTTAAATTTTTTGAAATTATATATAAATAAAAAAACAAAAAACGTATTTTATATTGAAAATTAATTTTTTCCGAAAAAGAACATAAATGAAACAATATAGTACTAAGAATAAGAAAAAACTATAAGCACGGCGATTAGAGCTGGTGCCAAAATTAGGAATATTAAACCAATAATTTTGTTTAAGGTTGAAATAATCTGAGGTTTACTTCCGTTATTTTCTTAATTGATTTTATTTTTGTTCATAAGCTTAACTTATTATTAAATTAATTAAGTGAATCAAATTGAGTGGATTAACCTACTGTTATTTTTAGTTATTAATTGACGCAAACGTTTTGTATAAAAATCAAACACATTATCCAACCTAGTAAACTGGATTAAAGGTGCATATTTATTTGATATTCCAAAATCCAATAAGGCATTGACAGAAGGAATGGGGATATAACAACCTATACATGAAAAAATGAGAGCATATGATTGTTGTTACTTCCAGATTTTAAAGGTTTTTTCCTTATTTCCTTAAGGTGAGTATGATTTCCTATTTATGTGTCGCTCAATTTATATAAAAGGTAAATGTCATTTATATGTGACTTTGGTCACATTTGATTAGATATTTAATGCAACTTATGTAACACGTTGTGACAGTGATCGTTTTAATTGACGTAAAATTACGATAGCATTCCTATTATGATAGTTTTATGACAATGCGTTGATAAATACAGTGCATTGAAAAAGAAAGCCATTCGCAAACAATATATTAAGTCAAATAGTGCTGTAAATTCTGAGATGTTTATTTCTCAAGGGGGAGTTTTGCCCAAAAAAAAGAGAATAAGTAACACTGCGAGTTTAAGTGCAAATTATACTTTCTATGTTGATTGAAAATTGACTGGCCTTGTTTGATCTTAACCTAAATTAAACGCTAAAAATGAGTAAGGGATTCTGATAATAATTAAAGTTAATTAATTTTTAACAATAGGGGCAACACCTTATTAACTCAAAAAGTAAACACGCATGCGGCTAAATTGCTGTATTGAATTTTTTTTATTTAAAAAATGACTTTAGTGTTTGAAATGGACGTTTTTGTTTATCGTTAAGTTAAATTGTTTTATTAAGCTAAAAATAAAAAATGGTGATTTGTTGTTCATGGCAACATGACTCAACATAAAATTAATTCAAATAATCATTAACTAGGTTAATTCCAATGAAAGTTAAAAATCTTGCGCTATTAATGCTTTCTCCTTGCTATTTAGCAGTTACTATGGCAAATGCGAGCAACTGGGAAAATTCAATCAAAGAAAACGCATTTATTGCGGACTCAGAGTTAGAGCTGTCTACTCGTAATATGTGGAAATACCTGAAAACAGAAAACCGTTTTGATAAAGACGAACAACGCTACAGAAAACAAGTCGCTAATGCATGGGGGCAAAACTTTCAAGCCGATTTTAAATCAGGTTATTTTGCTGATGTGATTGGCTTTGATGCATCTTACTACGGCGGTATTAAGTTAGGCGCGAGTAAAGACTTCGCCTCTCGTGCAATTTTATATAACGATGATGGTCATGCGAAAGGTTATAACAAAATTGGTCAACGTTATGCCAAAGTTAAACTGGATTTAGACCCTGTTAAATTTAATGCAAAAGCAGGTTGGTTTACCCTAAAAAATACGGGTATTTTTACTAACTCACAACGTCTCTCTTTAAACAGTTACAGTGGTTATTACACCAATACAGCGATTGATGATTGGAGCTTGGATTTATTATATCTCGATAAGAAAGTCATGCGTCGTGATAGTCCAAATATCGATGCAATGTATTTTACGGATGGTAATGGTGTACGACATAACGTTAATCACGTGATCACTGGTGGTATTAACTACAATACAAAACCACTGAAAGTGCATTATTTTTATGGTCAAGCGGACGATTTATTCCGTCAGCAGGGTCTTGAAGCAAAATATAAGCTGACTTCTGACTTAACGCTCGGCACACAAATTTATAATCACGAGTACGGTAGTGACGGTAAACGGACTGAAACGAACGATGCAAAAGGCAAACGTAACTTTGATAAACGTGCATGGCACTATGCAGGAACCGCTGAATGGCGTGTACCAGAAACACCGTGGACACTAAGTACTGGCTTAACCTATACCCAAGCGAAAAAAGCGAATGGTGTAGGTCAATTTGCCCGTAACCCGATTGGTAATACTCGTGGCCGCTTTAACTCACCAGCATATGCAGATATCGACTATGTACGTGATGGTGAAACCATGGTTGCATTAGCGGCAGAATACCGTGTAAGCAAAGAGCTGTCTGTTGGTGCGCGTACTAACTATTCAGAATTCAAATATGAAGGCGAAAGATTAAAGCAAGGTCAATTTGGTCTGTTTAGCTACTGGAAACCAACAGAAAACTTATCTGTGTCACTGAGTGGCGGTCTGGGTTGGCACCACCAGCAAGAAAACGACTATACCACACCAAAGCTGTATGACGGCCACTCACGTCGTGCACACTCGTTGTCAGGCTCTATGACCACAACTTATCGCTTCAAAATGTAGTCGGTAGTTGAGTGCTGTTTATAATAAAAGGATTGAAAAATGAAACATAAAATTGGATTACTGACCGTTTTGATTTCGGGAGCGCTACTTGCAGGTTGTGCTACCAAAACGGCCGACACAGTAAAAGTACAAGTTATTGGTATCAATGACTTCCACGGTGCATTACAAGCGCCAGGTGATGGTAAATTAGGTGGGATAGAATCTATCGCAACCTTAGTTAACCAGCTGCGTGCTCAAAACGATAAAACTATCGTGGTAGGTGCAGGTGACTTAGTCGGTGCGAGCCCATTATTGTCTTCTATGTTCTATGATGAGCCAACCATCGAAGCATTAAGTGCAATTGGTATGGAAACAAGCGCAGTAGGCAACCATGAGTTTGATAAAGGTAAAGAAGAGCTGCTGAGAAAGCAAAATGGTGGCTGCCACCCAACTGCAGGTTGTGTCGGTAAAGACTCTTTTGCTGGTGCGGACTTTAACTATTTAGCGGCAAACGTGATTGTGAAAGAAACAGGAGAAACCCTGTTCCCATCTTACTTTATTAAAGAGTTTGATGGTATTCCAATGGCGTTTATTGGTTTGACGTTAGAAGGTACCCCCGCTATCGTGACACCTAGCGGCACCGCAGGTTTAGAATTCAAAAATGAAGTTGAAACCATCAACAATCAAGTTAAATTGTTAAAAGCACAAGGCATTAACAGCATCGGTGTGTTGATCCATGAAGGTGCAACCCAACAAGTTGATACTAAAGTCAAAGATATTAACCGTTGTGATAATATCAAAGGCCCAATCGTTGATATCGTTAATCAATTAGATGGTGCTGTTGACTTTGTCGTTAGTGGGCATACTCATCAGGCGTATAACTGTGAAATTAATGGTAAAACGGTTATTTCTGCACAGTCTAACGGTACGTTGTTGTCTCAGCTAAATATTGAAATTGATAGAAAAACAAAAGATATTGTTAGCATTAAAGCGAAAAACATTCCAGTTGAAACAAAACGTTATGAGAAAAACCCTGAGCTAACCACTTTCGTACAAAAATACGAAAAAATTGCGTTACCAATTTCGCAAGAAGTGATGGGGTCTCTGAGTGCGGATTCAGACAAAAAATTATTGTCTGGTGGGGACTCAACGTTAGGTAAAATTATTGCAGATGGTCAGTTGTATGTTGCTTCAGCAAAAGATGCGGGTGGGGCACAAATCGCCTTCATGAACAGTGGTGGTATTCGTGCTGACATGAAAGCGGGTCAACAGACTTACGGCGATATCTTTACTGTTCAGCCATTCTCTAATGTGGTTGTGACTCAATCGCTGACAGGTGCTCAAATTAAACAAGCACTTGAACAACAATGGGATCGTGCACGTCCACAAGTGATGCCAGTGTCTAAAGGTTTCTATTATGAGTGGGATGACAGCCGCGCAGTGGGTGATAAAGTCATCCAAAGCTCAATGAAGTTAAATGGTAAACCGTTAGACATGAAGAAAACCTACCGTGTTGCAGCAAATGAGTTTTTAGCAACGGGTGGTAGCCGTTTCTCTGCCTTTAATGAAGGTAAAGACCGTGTTTACAGCGTGCCAGATAACGAAGCATTAATGCAATACTTCAAAGATAACTCACCAGTTTCAGTACCAACTGACGTGCGTATCAAAAAAATAAAATAATCCAAACTGATATTTAAATGATTGGAACCCGGGGTGCTAAGCGCTTCGGGTTTTTTATTGTTTGTTATTCATCCAGTTATCTTACCAATTAAAGATAATCAATTGTTTGTATTAAAATAAAAATGATAGAATAATGATTCTTATTATCATTAATACTGATATGAATTTAATCATATGATTGATATTTAATGGTTTCGAGCTGACTCGATTCATATGCTGATAAGAAATGATTTGACGCAGGTTGTCGATATCATAATAATCAAGTAAATTGATGTGAATCAATATTTGGTATTACCAATAGACCAAGCATGATATTCTGAACTTCTTTGGGGCAAATGAGAGTGTTAATTATTGTTATCTAAGGTTTTTATCACTAGAAATCTTAAATAATTTTAATATATTTGTTCGAGGAATTTATGACCTTATCTCAACCAAAAATCATCGTTGTTGGTGGTGGTGCGGGTGGCTTAGAGTTAGCAACACGTTTGGGCCGAAAGCTAGGCAGGAAGAAACGAGCGCAGATTACGCTTGTTGACCGTAATCCTAGCCACTTATGGAAACCATTACTACACGAGGTAGCGACGGGTTCATTGGATGATGGCGTGGATGCTATCAGTTATTTAGCGCATGCAAGGCATAATGCATTTAACTTTCAATTAGGGTCATTAACGAATATTGATCGTGAAAATAAAAAAGTCGTGTTAGGTGAATTGCACGATAAGCACGGTGAGTTACTGGTTCCTTTACGTGAGCTTGAATACGATATTTTAGTGATGGCACTGGGAAGTACATCGAATGACTTTGGTACACCTGGCGTGAAAGATCACTGTATTTTCTTGGACAATCCTCATCAAGCTCACCGTTTTCATGACGAAATGCTAAACCTATTCCTGCGCTATTCTGTGCGTGATAATGCAGAGGAGAAAGTGAATATAGCCATTGTTGGTGGTGGTGCTACTGGGGTTGAATTGTCG
Organism: Providencia sp. PROV129; assembly: GCF_028482245.1. NCBI lineage: Bacteria > Pseudomonadati > Pseudomonadota > Gammaproteobacteria > Enterobacterales > Morganellaceae > Providencia > Providencia sp. PROV129. Next base: position 175,668 of record NZ_JAMPQD010000014.1, on the reverse strand, counting down.
GCTGAACTGTACAATGCAGTGGAACAATTAACGAGTTATGGGTTTAAAGGGTTAGATACAGACGCTTTAAATGTGACGTTGGTTGAAGCGGGGGAACGTATTTTGCCTGCATTACCACCGCGAATTTCAGGAGCCGCACATCAAGAACTGAATAAGCTTGGTGTGAATGTATTGACGAAAACTATGGTGACTAGTGCTGATTCAGATGGGTTAAATACCAAAGAAGATGGCAAAATTTATGCAGATCTTATGGTATGGGCTGCTGGGATTAAAGCGCCTGACTTTATGAAAGATATTGCAGGGTTAGAAACAAATAGAATCAACCAGTTAGTTGTGAAACCGACATTACAAACGACATTGGATGACATGATTTTTGCTATTGGTGATTGCGCATCTTGTGCAAAACCTGAGGGGGGCTTTGTACCGCCACGGGCACAATCTGCACACCAGATGGCCAGTTTATGTTACGATAACATCCTTGCCATGATGAAAGATAAACCGCTTAAAGACTATATCTATAAAGATCATGGTTCTTTAGTGTCACTTTCGCGTTTTAGTACTGTTGGTAGCTTAATGGGTAACCTAATGCGTGGTGATATGATGGTAGAAGGACGTATTGCTCGTTTTGTTTATATTTCGTTATATCGCATGCATCAAATTGCACTGCATGGATATATTAAAACAGGCTTGATGATGTTAGTCGGCAGTATTAACCGAATTATTAGGCCAAAGCTTAAATTGCACTAATTTTTATTGGTGGAAAAATAAACATACGTAATAATAGAATGCACTTGATTGCAAAGGTGATCCAGTGCATTAATTTTTGATAGGACAATTCAGCTTATTGAAGTTGATATAAATCGCCAATTTATTTATTTTTATGTGGTTAAGTGGTATTTGCATTTAAACCTATTCAGATCAATCTTCAGTAAGATTAAATCGTTTAATATTGTAACAAGCATCATGGGTGATGTTTGAATAATTAAAATTATTAATGTTAATAATTGTTTTAAGAAATATATTATGAATAACAAATAGTTTTATTAAATTTATTATTTATATTTTATATAGCGGTATGTTTATAAACAAAGATAGAACTGAAAAAACACTAGGCCGAGTTTATGAACGTTGAGTGCCAGCTAGTTAATTTACTTTGTTAAATATTACACTAATAATGAATATCAGAATAATAAAATCATTATAGTTTATTGACACTAAGTTAGGATAATTCTAAAAAAATGTGAATTATCTTAGCAACGTTCGAATTCTCTCACTTAGTCGTTACAATAGATATACGGGTATTTAATAAGGGCAAATTGATGAAGCTAAAATTTAAGTTGTTATTAGCGGTAGTAGCGATTTGTCTTGTTTCGTTTGCTGTCTCATCGTTTATTCGAGAGCCTGAAGCAAAGCTCGCCACCGTCCTATCTGTTGAACCAATAAAGGCGAATCGTTTGGTTGAATATGAAAACTGTACGCTAACGGGGGTACTTGGTTCTTTTAATCAGCAGTCTTTATCGCGTTTTCATCCTGCACAAAATGAGTGCAAAATAATTTTTATGATTGAAGCCCTCCAAGGTAAAGGCGTTCCATCTCTATTTGATAATCAAAATAAAACATGCGTGAAGACACAAAGGATGGAGCTGGTGACCGTTGGTTATGATGTGGTTTATCAGATAGGTAAAACGATTGGTAAGGTTAGAACATCTTATGCACCTTCGATTTTTATACCCTTAAATGAAGATGGGCGCTTAGATTTATCGCCTTCAAATTCAATTTGTGAAACCGTACGTAGTGATGTTAAAGAACTTTTACCATTCTATTGTTTACACCAAAACGAACAACCACTCTCCAGTACTTCTGGTGTCTTGAGGCTACAACCTAATAAAAATACTTTAGGCTTTTTTGAGTAAATTCGATTTAAGGACAAGGGCCACCAAATTGATGGCCGCTATTTTTATAAGTTAAGCAAGCAGGTGTTCTTCAAAATCAGTCAATAACTGTTTGATAAAGTCAAGGCGCGTGACTCTATCGGCTAAATCATGGAAAAACTTCAAGCGTACAGGGCCATCTAAACGATACGTTTTTGGTTGGTTTTGTAACAAGCTGATCAAGAAGCTTGGGTCAACTTTGTTCTTTTCACCAAACTCAACAAAGCCACCTTTTTCATGGGCTTCAATACGTTTCACTCCCAAAGATTGTGCTTGTAGACGAATAGCAGCAGAGGTCAGTAGAAATTTCCCTGCATCGGGTAGGCTACCAAAGCGGTCGATGAGTTCTGTGCGTAATTCATTCAGTTCCTGATTGTCTTTAGCACTGGCAATACGTTTATAAAATGAAAGACGCATATTCACATCATGGATATAGTCATCTGGCAATAAGACAGGCATTCGTAATTCAATTTCAGTTTGTTGATTCGTTAAGTCTTCTAATGACGGCTCACGACCTTCTTTTAACGCATCGACTGCACTTTCTAATAATTCCATATACAATGTAAAGCCGATAGTGGTCATTTGGCCGCTCTGGTCTTCGCCCAGCAACTCGCCTGCACCACGGATCTCGAGGTCATGAGTTGCGAGCGCAAAGCCTGCGCCTAAATCTTCTAAAGATGAAATCGCTTCAAGGCGTTTTTGGGCATCAGTCGTCATTGCCTTTGGATGAGGCGTCAGCAAATAGGCATAGGCTTGGTGATGCGAGCGGCCGACACGGCCACGTAACTGATGCAATTGTGCTAAACCAAAGTGATCTGCGCGTTCAATAATAATTGTATTAGCCGTTGGAATATCAATACCCGTTTCAATAATGGTGGTACAGATTAAAACGTTAAAACGCTGATGGTGGAAGTCGGTCATGACTCTTTCTAACTCGCGCTCGCGCATCTGTCCGTGCCCGACAACAAAACGGGCTTCAGGAACTAACGTTTCAAGTCGTGCTTTGGCTTTTTCGATATTTTCTACATCATTATACAGATAATAAACTTGTCCCCCCCGTAAAGTTTCACGCAAAATTGCCTCACGGACAACTAACTCATCATATTGACGAACAAAGGTTTTTACGGCTAATCGACGTGCTGGTGGGGTTGCAATAATGGATAAATCTCGCATTCCGCTCATGGCCATATTCAGCGTGCGAGGAATAGGTGTTGCGGTAAGCGTTAAAATATCCACATCCGCACGCATTGCTTTAATACGTTCTTTGTGGCGAACGCCAAACCGGTGCTCTTCATCGACAACCAGTAGGCCTAAATCTTTCCAGACAATATCGCTTTGCAATAATTTGTGTGTCCCAATCAAAATATCGACTTTGCCATCAGCAGCATCAGCAATAATTTGTTGTTGCTCTTTAGCGGTTTTAAATCGAGAAAGCATTTCGATACGAACGGGCCAGTTTGCAAATCTATCCCTAAAGTTATCATAGTGTTGTTGAGCAAGCAGGGTGGTTGGTACTAAAACAGCGACTTGCTTATTATTATTGATAGCAAGGAACGCCGCTCTCATGGCAACTTCAGTTTTACCGAAACCAACATCCCCACAGACGAGCCTATCCATTGCCAGTGGCTGACACATATCACTCAAAACGGCATTGATGGCCATTTCTTGGTCAGGCGTTGTTTCAAAGGGGAAACCTTGGCAAAATTCTTGGTATTGCTGCTTGTCATGTTTGAATGCAAAACCTGCTTTTGCTGCACGTTGTGCATAAATGTCAAGAAGCTCAGCAGCAACATCACGTACCTTTTCGGCTGCTTTTTGGCGAGCACGTCCCCAACTATCACTGCCCAATTTATGCAGTGGCGCATTTTCGTCGGCCCCACCAGCATAACGGCTAATTAAATGCAGTGAAGAAACAGGAACATATAGCTTATCTTCTCCTGCATAGGTGAGAATTAAATACTCTGCTTTAATACCGCCAGCCTCAAGGGTGATTAGCCCTTGGTAACGGCCAACACCGTGTTCAATATGCACAACGGGTTGCCCTGGACGCAGCTCTGCGAGGTTACGAATTAAGGTATCTGTATTAATCGCCCGGCGATTATCTGTACGACGACGAACTACGCGTTCACCTAATAAATCACTTTCACAGATCAGCGCTTTATTCGCATCTGATTGAATAAAACCGCGCTCGGCTGCACCAATAGTAATCGCAAAGCGTGAGGTAATTGGGCTTGTATAGCTTTCAATGATTTCAGGGCGAATTTTTAACCGTGCTAATAACTCTGTTACTGTTTCACGGCGGCCTTCACTTTCTACAGAAAAAACGAGCGTGCCGTCAAATTGCTCACTAAATTGGCGAAGCTTTTCTAATGGTGTTTTGCTTTGCGCTTGAGTGCTGATATCAGGTAATGGCAAATAATCTAAATTGGTATTTGCCGCTTTTTTAGGTAGCGCCTCAGAAGAAAGTTGAATTCGTGGCCATTGTTTTAAATTTTGGTTGAGTTGCTCAACGGTAAGCCATAAATCTGCTGGAGGGAGCAGAGGACGCATAGGGTCAACACCACGGCTTTCATAACGTTGTTGAGTGTCAATTTGAAAACGCTCAGCGGCTTCTTGTAAATTCTGAGAAACAATCAGGCTTGAGGACGGTAAGTAGTCGAACAGTGATGGTAATGGTTGAGCAAAAAATAATGGCTGCCAATACTCAATACCTGTAGGTAATGTATTTTTGCTGACTTGTTGATAAATATGCTCAGGGTCGCGGCGTACTTCAAAACGTTCACGCCACTGACTTCGGAAACGTTCAATCGCGTCCTTGTCTGTTGGAAATTCGTGAGCAGGTAGCAAATTGATGCGAGCGACTTCTTCTAATGTTCTTTGTGTATCCACATCGAAGGTACGCAGACTGTCGATTTCATCATCAAAGAAATCAATGCGAAAGGGCAGTGAACTCCCCATTGGGAACAAATCAAGCAAAGCGCCGCGGGTTGCATACTCGCCGTGTTCTAACACTTGCTCTACATGACGATAGCCTGCTTTATCCAATTCATCACGTAAATTGTCACGTGATAATTTGTCACCTTTTGACATGACGAGTGCATGGCTCGTTAAGAAATCAGGTGGGCAGACTTTTTGCATCAAGGTATTAACAGGAAGAATTAATGCCCCTTTTTGCAAAGAAGATAGACGGTAAAGTGTTGATAAACGATGAGAAATGATTTCTTGATGTGGAGAGAAATTATCATAAGGCAATGTTTCCCAATCAGAAAGCGTCTCTACAGGGTGATATGTAAACTGTTGAATTTCATCTCGTAAGCGTAATGCATTTTGCATATCTCGCGTCACAATGACAACAGGCCCGTGATGACGTTGTATCATTTCTCCACATTCAAGTGCACCAGCCGCCCCAATAAGGCAACCTAAATGGCGAACATCGCCACTACGACTAGGGAGTTCATAACGAAATTTTGAGGACATAGAAATCTTTGGTATCTCACAGCGATTAGTTAGCAGTTAAACAAACATCAGAACAATAATAGACAGTCTTTAGATAATTAACACTTAAATAAATTAACCGATAGTTAAACTATAAAATTAACAGCAAAACAACTCATTTCAGCCTGTAATTTGTCTGAAATTCAGACAAAAAAGGGGGGAAAGCAGAAAAAAAACCGTTGAGTGGTTCCATTCATCAATCGTAGCCTTTATTATCGCTGAACACTTCGCTTTGGCAACAGGGGCATTAAAGATTTCATGCACCAATCTGTCTCATTATTTATAGGTCTGCGCTATTTGCGTGGGCGCGCAGCGGATAAATTTGGACGTTTTGTTTCCAGTTTATCGGCTATTGGTATCACTCTGGGGGTCATGGCCTTAATTACGGTGACATCCGTGATGAACGGCTTCGAACGTTCGCTACAAGATAGCATACTTGCCTATATGCCGCAGGCTATTTTAACATCGGCTTCTGGAAATATTGACCCAGCAAAACACCCTATTACAGGCTTGCAACATTTACAAGGCGTGAGCCATATTGCGCCCATCGTCCAGTCCGATGTGGTACTGCAAAGTCGCACTAATGTTGGGGTTGGGGTAATGGCGGGTATCGAACCTGATGCGGACTCACTGCTACTAGATAAACTTATTAGTGGTAACAGGAGTGACCTCAAAGAAGGACGCTACCATGTTTTTTTGGGGAGCAAATTAGCAGACACATTGGGCGTAAAACGAGGTGACGATGTCCGTTTAATTATTCCAGGTGTTAGCCAACTGACTCCGATGGGGCGTATTCCAAGCCAGCGTTTATTTACGGTTGCAGGTATTTTCCAAACAAATGGTGAAGCTGATACTAGCGAATTGATTGTTGCTGCTCAAGATGCAGCGAGAATGCTGCGTTATCCCACAGGGAATATCACGGGGTGGCGACTGTATTTAAATGAACCATTGAAAGTTGACACACTCAGTAAGCAGGTTTTGCCTGATGGACTTGTGTGGACGGACTGGCGTGAACGCAAAGGGGAGTTTTTCCAAGCGGTTCGCATGGAAAAAAATATGATGGGTTTGCTCCTGAGCCTAATTATTGCTGTTGCGGCCTTTAATATCATAACCTCACTTTCTTTGCTTGTCATGGAGAAACAAGGTGAAGTGGCAATTTTAAAAACACTGGGTTTAAAGCGTTGGCGTATTTTGGCAATATTTATGATCCAAGGTGCAGGGGCTGGTATTATCGGTACGTTGATTGGAACGGTTTTAGGGACGCTTTTGTCAAGCCAACTCAATGTCATTATGCCGTTAATTGGGTTATTACCCAAAGGGGTTTCTTTGCCAATTGTACTTGATTATTCAGGTATTTTAATTATTGCAGTTTCTGCGATGCTTATTTCACTGCTTGCGACGCTTTATCCTTCTTGGCGTGCAGCAGCAGTTCAACCTGCTGAGGCTTTACGTTATGAATAAACAACCACTTCTTGTCTGTGAACATTTAAGTAAAACCTATCAAGAAGGTTCATTGTCGACGCAAGTGTTGAAAAATGTCAGTTTCTCTATGGGGCAAGGGGAAATGATGGCGATTGTCGGTAGTTCAGGTTCAGGGAAAAGTACGTTATTACATTTATTGGGTGGGTTAGATACGCCATCAGAAGGTAATGTGATTTTCCGTGGCCAACATATTAATCAATTGTCCTCTGATGAACGCGCAGCCATTCGTAATAAAGATTTAGGCTTTATTTATCAGTTTCACCACCTTTTACCTGATTTTACTGCACTTGAGAACGTAGCAATGCCGTTGTTGATTGGCGCTACAGCAAAAGAGATTGCATTTACTAAAGCGAAAGAAATGCTCAAAGCCGTGGGGCTAGAACATCGTGCAGATCACCGCCCTTCCGAGTTATCTGGCGGGGAGCGTCAACGTGTTGCGATTGCAAGGGCGCTGGTGAATGAACCTGCGTTGGTACTAGCGGATGAGCCGACTGGGAATCTCGATTTGCGCAATGCAGATGCCATTTTTGAGCTATTAGGCGAATTGAATCGCACGCAACGCACGGCATTTTTGGTGGTAACCCATGATATGACGCTCGCTCGTCGGTTATCTCGTCAATTAGAAATGCGTGATGGCCATTTACAGCAGGAAATTACGTTGGGGGCGCGGTAATGTTTCAGTTACCTCTTACACTCCTTGCGGCGATACGCTTTAGCCGCGGGCGTCGGCGTACAGGCATGGTATCTTTGGTGTCGATTGTCTCAACATTAGGGATCGTGCTGGGTGTTGCAGTGCTTATTATCGGTCTCAGTGCCATGAATGGTTTTGAGCGCGAATTGAATAATCGCGTGCTATCCGTGGTGCCTCATGGGCAAATTTACGCAGTAAAACCGCCGTATAAAGATTGGGATTTTGCTGAGCAGGTTATTCGCAAAACACCAGGCGTTGAAGGCGTTAGTCCGTATGTGAATTTTACAGGGTTGCTTGAGCGCGGTGCAAACTTAAAGGCGATTCAAGTGATGGGGGTTTCCCCAGAAACTCAGTCACAGGTCAGTGCATTGCCGCAATTTGTGTTGAATGATGCTTGGAAAGATTTTGCCGCAGGTAATCAATCGATTATTTTAGGCCAAGGTGTTGCAGACGCATTGAATGTAAAGCAAGGGGATTGGGTGACCATCATGATCCCCAACACTGATGAAAGCTTAAAAATTCAACAACCTAAACGTATACGTGTGCAAGTTGCGGGTATTTTTAAACTCAGTGGGTTACTTGATCACCAATTAGCGTTAATACCATTAGAGGATGCTCAGCAATATCTGGATTACGGTGATGGTATTAGTGGCTTTGAAATTAAAGCAGAAAATCCTTTTGAGGCGGATAAAGTTGTCTATGATGCTGGCCTAAAGACAATGCACCACGTTATTGTGAAAAGTTGGATTGGTGATTATGGCTATATGTACAATGATATCCAAATGGTACGTAGTATTATGTACTTAGCGATGATTTTAGTGATTGGCGTGGCATGCTTTAATATTGTATCGACGTTAGTCATGGCAGTTAAAGATAAAAGCAGCGATATTGCCGTATTACGGACTCTCGGGGCGAAGGACGGGCAAATTCGTGCCATTTTCTTATGGTATGGCTTGCTTGGTGGTTTAGTTGGTTCATTGATTGGGGTCGTGCTTGGTGTTTTGGTTTCGGTTAATTTAACTAGTATTATTAAAGGATTAGAGATTGTTTTAGGGCATCCAATTCTTTCTGGGGATGTGTATTTTATCGATTTCTTGCCTTCTGAATTGCATATTATGGATGTGGTGTATGTATTAATTACTACCATTATTTTAAGTTTATTAGCAAGCTGGTATCCTGCACGCCGTGCAAGTAAATTAGACCCCGCTCGTATTTTAAGCGGCCAATAATGCTATAATAGACTAGACGCCAAGGTATCTTTCTCATCGAGATGATGATACTTGGCGTTTTTTTGTTTTTTCTCTAAAAACATTTGCTTATAGCTGCGTTTTTCAATCATTTCTTCAGTAAAATCATACCTTTTTGCGAGCAACATTAATTTTTGATAGTAGTGCCCAAGTAGGCATTCATCATCCGTCATAATGGCAAATTCAGCAAACCAACCGATGCCGTCAAGGTGGTCTACTGTAATGTGGACATCCCCAAGAAAATAAATACTACGGACTTTCGTCGTCGTTAAATGGCAATGATAGCCCAAAGTGACTAGCATATTTTGTACGTGTTGGCAGTCATCGATATTAATGGCTTTGCATTCTGAAGATGAAGGGCCTTTGACTATCCACAGTTTGATTCCAGAAGGGATCATTTCACGGACACACATACTGATATTATTATTTACAAGAGGCTGGTGAGTACTTTCATAGAAATAGTCTGTTTCTGAATTATTCTCTGTGAAAGGTTCTGCGTGGTCGGTTTTTATTTTTTGCAGGAATGTCGCGTGATCTACTAAGCGAAACTTAATTTCAGCTTCATATTTACCGATAAAATGCTCGCTCATATTAACGTCCTTATTGTGCCATCAAATTATTTAGGCGAGATCGTAGCACAGCAGGAACAACGACATCGAGTTAAATGTGTGCTAACAAATTAATTGATGGCCGATTATTCGTATCGTATGAAAAACAGGCACAACAAGGACAAAAGAAAATTACTTTTTCGTCATTTTGTCTAAGTAGCCCATGACAAAGGCTGATAACACAAAGGTCAGGTGGATAATGACGTACCACATGAGCTTGTCATTTTCGACACTTTTTAAATCCATAAAGATTTTCAGTAAGTGAATAGATGAGATCGCTACAATTGAAGCGGCAACTTTATTTTTTAGGGAAGAGGCATCCATTTTGCCTAACCAACCCAGTTTTTCGCTGCTATCAGGAATATCCATCTGAGAAACAAAGTTCTCATAGCCTGAAAACATCACCATCACTAATAGACCACCAACTAATGCCATATCAATCAATGAGAGCAGCATAAGGATTAAGTCTGCCTCAGGGATGGATAATATGTTAGGTAGAATATGGTAGAGTTCTTGGAAGAACTTAATCGTTAAAGCTAATAATGTCAGTGACAACCCAAAATAGATAGGTGCTAAGATCCAACGCGAAGCATACATTGCTCTTTCGAAAAACTTTTCCATGAAACCCCTTTAAATGGTGAATAATCATCGCAGTAAATCTGCGGGATGTATTCTAACTGTATGGGGTACTATCAAGAAAGGTTTTTTTATTGTTTTACGGTTGCGCGATTTTTGTGGCTCAATTATGAATAAATGATGAAATACTTATGATAAAAAGGTGACAAAATCGATACCCTCGATATTTTTATTTGCATTCAACTGCGTGATGCGCTCTAGTATATTAATGTTTAAATAATATAGAAAAGTGGTGTATTAACAGCGATAGAGAACAAATTTAATTATCTGAGTTGTTATACATTGGTTGCTTGAATGAAGGGAAGCTTTCGATGTTGCGATATCGTCATAGATTAAAAAAAGCTCGTAAAAATAAATGTGTACGCCGCCAGCGACTTCGCAACCGGTCTTTTTATATAGATAACAGACTAAATGATATGAAAAAAGTGAACATTGTTGTATTAACTGGTGCAGGTATTTCGGCTGAGTCAGGTATTCAAACATTCCGCTCTGCGGATGGATTATGGGAAGAACACCGTGTTGAAGATGTTGCGACACCTGAAGGTTTCGAAAGGGATCCTCAATTAGTGCAACGTTTTTATAATGAAAGGCGTAAACAACTTCAGCAGGACAATATCAAACCCAATGCGGCACATTTTGCGTTAGCGCAACTGGAAGAGTTGTTAGGTGACCATTTTTTGTTGATCACACAAAATATTGATAATTTACATGAAAGAGCGGGAAGTAAACGCATAGTCCATATGCATGGTGAATTATTAAAAGCACGTTGTAATTGGTCCAATCAAGTATTGGAGTGGAAAGGGGATTTAACGGTAGAAGACCGTTGCCATTGTTGCCAATTTCCTCAACCATTGCGACCGCATATTGTATGGTTTGGTGAAATGCCTATTGGTATGGATTATATTTATCAGTCCCTTGAAAACGCGACAATTTTTATTTCTATTGGGACATCTGGACATGTATACCCAGCAGCAGGTTTCGTCCATGAAGCAAAATTGCATGGTGCTCATACTGTTGAGCTTAACTTAGAGCCAAGCCAAGTCGAAAGTGAATTCGATGAAAAACATTACGGTTTGGCAAGTCAGGTGGTGGTGGAGTATATAAACCAGTTGATAATGGAATTACAGGTTAAAGACATCGCGCAGTAAGCATTAAGGGAAACGAAGTTTCCCTTTTCAGATTTTTTATAAAAATCAGTTAAACATTTTCATCCATCATGGCTGGCATAGTGATTTCTTTTACGCATGTTGCATTGCTGGTGCTGAGTATAAACCGCACAGCACTAACCACATCCTGTAGGGGGATCAGTTGACCTCCACTTTGTTCAATAACATCATCTACAGGCAAAGACAGCGGGTATTCAGTTGCTAAATAGCCTAAATTCAGTATTGAAATAGCAATTTTGTCTTCCCTTAAAGTTTCCCTTAATGACTGAATAATACCCCTTAATGCATATTTAGTGGCAGAAAAGGTAACCTCTTTGCCTTTATGGTTATCTAATCCCCAGGTTGAGCCAATTAAAATAATTTTGCTATTTTTTGCTAAACGTAAGTTAGGTAATAATGCTTTCAAATTGAGCAAGCAAGCACTGATATTGGTTTGGATCATATTCAGTATTTCAATATCATCGCTTGTTTCAAATTGATATTTATCACTAAAGGCTAACTTCTCCCAGATACCAACATTATAAATTAAGGTATTAATAGGTTGTTGCTTAATGGTGTTTTTAATTATGTTAGCGGACTGGTTATCACTTAAATCTGCTTGGATCCAATAAAAGTTGCTCTGCTCGAATGGCGGTTTTGAGCGTGAAACGCCATAAATAACATCATTAGGACCAGGTACACCCTCAACAAGTGCTTTACCTAATCCTTTGCTAACACCATAAATTAAACAAGTATTTGACATAATATCCTTAGTTACCTTGAAACAAATTAATGTTGTTTATTTGCTAAATGATAAGCAAATAATTATTTACCTTGTATAGCACAGTTGTTTAAAAAAATAACTGGCTAATAATGCAGTTGTTGGTTAATAGTTAACTTAATTTGACGCTTTAGGTAAGAAAAAATAACTGATTACCGACGAGATAATACACATTGAGTATTATCTTTATTATTTATGGGTTCTTTTGTGGGCAAAATGCAAACAGGTATATAAAATAAAATGCGTGAATTAAATATAATTTACGCATTATGCTAAAAAAGCACCAGCAATAACCGCAAAGCTGATTTGAAACAATAATTGAATCTGTGATCTTTCCCATAATATAGCTATTGATATTTTAGGGGGATGGGTATGGACAAACTCTTGGAGCGGTTTTTTGAATATACTGCTTTTGATACACAATCAAAACTGAATGCAAAAACAGTACCTAGTAGCACAGGCCAGCTAAAATTTGCCCGAGCACTAGCTAAAGAACTGAACGAATTAGGATTTGATCAGGTGACGTTAACCGATCAAGGTTGCTTAATGGCCTTTTTGCCATCGAACGTTGATTGGGATGTTCCTACCATTGGTTTTATTTCTCATTTAGACACAGCGCCTGATTTTTCGGGTAAAAATGTTTGCCCACAAGTTTTAGAAAACTATCGAGGTGGTGATATTGCGCTAGGTATTGGTGACGAAGTCTTATCGCCAGTCATGTTCCCTGTATTACATGAAATGATTGGCAAAACACTGATAATGACTGACGGTAAAACATTATTAGGTGCGGATGATAAGGCGGGGATCGCTGAAATTATCACGGCTCTGGTACGTTTAAAGGGCAATAAAATCCCACATGGGAAAATATGCTTAGCATTTACCCCTGATGAGGAAATTGGCCGTGGTGCCCGTCATATTGATTTTAAGCAGTTTGATGCATTGTGGGCTTACACCGTTGATGGCGGTGGTGTAGGGGAATTAGAGTATGAAAATTTCAATGCGGCAAACGTAGGTATCAAAATTGTTGGCAATAATACTCATCCTGGTAATGCAAAAGGGGTAATGGTAAATGCGCTCAATTTAGCTAACCGCATTCATTCCATGTTACCTGCGGATGAAGTGCCTGAAAATACAGATGGTTACGAAGGGTTTTACCACCTCACATCTATGAAGGGGACGGTAGAAAAGGCCGAGCTAAACTATATTATTCGTGATTTTGATCTCGCCAGTTTTGAAGCGAGAAAGAAAAATATCATTCGTATTGCTGAAAAGGTTGGAGAAAACCTTCACCCAAGTTGCTATATTGAGCTGACATTAGATGACACTTACTACAACATGCAAAGAGAGGTGATGAAATATCCCCATGTTGTTGAGTTAGCAAAACAGGCCATGATTGATTGTGGTATTGAACCTGTTGTTCAGCCAATTCGTGGCGGAACGGACGGCGCTCAGCTTTCTCATCGTGGTTTACCTTGTCCAAATATTTTCACTGGGGGATATAACTTCCATAGTAAACATGAGTTTATCACCCAAGAGGGCATGGAACAGGCGGTAGACGTTATTATGCGAATCGCTGAATTAACAGCAATTCATGCTCGTCAGCCATAAACTATTTATCTAAGGAAGCACACTCAAAATTTATTAGAGTGTGCTTCACGGGTTTATTGAAATAATACAGAAATACCACTCAGTGCCAAAAGTATCCCCATCACTAAGTTAAATCTTCTTAATATGCGAGGTTGCGATAATCGTTCACGTAATTGATGACCAAACAAAGCCCAAATCGCAACGCAAGGCCAATTTATCAAGGCGAAGACCACAGCGACTAACAATATTGAAAAATAGGGTTCCACAGTGTTGGTATACATTGCCATACCTCCAACTGCCATGATCCAAGCTTTTGGGTTTATCCATTGAAAAAGCGCAGCTTCTATGAAAGTTAATGGTTTATTTTTTTTATTATTCGCTTTGGTTATAGCGTGACTAATTGCTGTTTTCCATGCTAACCAAAGCAAATAGATAATACCGAAATATTTCAAAATGGCGTATAGCAACGGTGAAGATTGAATGATGGTCCCCATACCTAAGCCGACAGCGAGTAACATAATAAAAAAGCCACATGAAACGCCAATGCTATGGGGAACAGTACGTTTAAATCCAAAATTAACACCTGAAGTGAGTAACATGACGTTATTGGGGCCAGGGGTGATTGATGTAGCAAACGAAAATATCGATAAAGCTAAAAAAACTTCTATATTCATGATGTTATATTCTAGCGTGAAATATATAAATTAAGTTTATATTGCAAGTCTGCAAAGGTAGTTGGTTGTTAATTTAAAGTATTGTAGAAATGAATTTTGAAAATGCTTTATCTATGGATGCCATTTTTGGTGGTAATAGGCTAAATAATGACGATTTATTAGTGATAAAATAGACAATAAAGCCCATTAAATAGAGGTAAGTAAAGAAAAGTGGTTCTATGACTGGTTTTTTCCAGCAGAGAGAGCGTGTTTTTTGAAGTAATATTTCTTATTTATAGAATTACAAGCCCATCATTTTAGGATGAGCTTGTATATTATTTAGATGTTATTTTTAATAAAGCGAATTAGTCGTCAAAATACCAATAACCATTATTCACTAAGGCTGTCATAAGAGCGATAAAATTGACATCATCAATAGCTTCGCCCAGAGTTTGGCTATTAACGGAATCATAACGACATAAGCTGTCTGCAGCTTCATAGCAAGTGGTTTCTAAACATTCACCATTTACGAAGAATTGATCGCCGACACGTAATGCTCTAAGACCGTTAAGTTTATATAAAGTCTCTTGCTGTGTTTTTAGCAAATCATAGATTTCATCGTGTTCGTAAGGCGGTTCTGGTGGTGCAATATCTAATTCATGGCGTGATTGAGAAATAAACTCACCTAGCCACTGACGAAACAAATCAGGGTCGTTAATCAGTGATTCCATCATTTCACGCAGTTTGATTTGCTCACCTTGTAAAATCTCAGCAGGGTTATCACGGAACGATAAATCAGGATCACTATAACGATAACTGCCTAAATCATTAGAAATTAAATGGTCAGCAAAGCTGCTCATCAGTTCGCGTGTATTGGGTGCTCGGAAACCAACAGAGTAGTTTAATGAGGGCTCAATAGCATAGCCTTCATGTGGGAATCCAGGTGGGATATATAGGATATCACCTGGTTCCATTTCTTCATCAATGATAGCGTCAAAAGGCTGCACTTGCAGAAGGTCAGGGTGAGGACAATGTTGTTTCATTGGGATTTTTTCCCCAACACGCCAACGACGACGGCCTTCTCCTTGAATGATAAATACGTCGTATTGATCAAGATGAGGGCCAACACCGCCACCAGGTACGGAATAAGAAATCATCAAGTCATCCATACGCCAGTCGGATAAGACACGAAATGGCTTCATTAAGGCGGCACTTGGATGATGCCAATGATCCACAGCTTGCACTAAAATAGACCAATTTTCCTCACCGAGGTGATCATAACTTTCAAATGGGCCATGGCCGACTTGCCAAACTCCCTCTTTATGGCTGACTAAACGGCTATCAACCTCATCTTCCATCGCTAAACCAGCAAGTTCGTCTGGTGAGATAGGATCAATAAAACGCGCAAACCCTTTTTTGATAAGCAGTGGGCGCTTCTGCCAGTGACTGTCGAGAAAACTCTGCCAGTCAAGATTAAGTGTATAGTCCATCTTATTGTCCCTAGGAGCTGTTGAGCTTTCCTGATAACTTTTACAATGTCTAGATTAATATGGCTGTTCTAGTCTTAATAACCTAAGTAAGGCTTATTTTACTCTATCGATCTTATCTTAAATAAGTGGGAACTGTGTGATGATTTTGATTGAAAAAGCATTATCAAAATATAACAGCTCCGCGAAAAAAACTCTTAAATAGTATACCTGAAATGGTTTGTAAAGTAGGGAAGAAACGGATTCACATCACATATTAACTATCTTCAATCATAGATTGCTGCCGAAATGTGACGGCTAATCGTGCCCCACCGAGAGGGCTATCACAAATGGTGATTTCCCCATCATATTGATCAATGATATCCACTGCGATAGACAAGCCTAGTCCTTGGCCTGGTCGAAGTGTATCTGCACGTTGCCCACGAACGAAAATGAGGCTACGTTTGCTTTCAGGAACACCTGGGCCATCGTCGTCCACAATTAATGTTAGGCTGTCTTGTTCAACAATGGCGGTCACTTCAACAAACTCCAAACAATATTTGCAGGCGTTCTCCATAATATTACCCATCACTTCCATAAAATCATTAGGTTGACCTAACCAAGTTACTTCAGGGGAAATATCGACGGTAATAGAAACGCCTTTGTGTTGATAAACTTTGTGTAATGCGCTTGCTAAGCTATCTAATATTGATGGAACAGATGAAATTTCTCTGAGCATCAGGTTTTCATCACCTTGTGTCGACGCACGATGCAAATAATAACCGACTTGTTGTGAAATTCGGCCAATTTGTTCCAGCATGATGGGCTCAGCTTGGTCGATGTTCATTTGTTTACCTGAACGAAGTAAGCGCAACGTGGATTGTAAAACAGCAAGTGGTGTTTTCAAGCTATGGGTTAAATCAGACAAAGTGGTGCGGTATTTGCTATAGCGTTTTCGTTCGTTAGTTAACAAAATATTCAAATTACGCACTAATCCTCTGAGCTCAGAAGGCGGGTTTTCATCTAGGGTATCCCTTTCGCCTTTTTCAAGACTACTTAGCTGAGAAACTAAGGACTTGATGGGACGCAAGCTCCAATAGGCGGCGAGCCACAGTAAAGGAATGACTAAAATTAAGTTAGCGAGCAATACATAACCAAACCATTCCCATACTAGCCCTGTATTTTGTAAATCTTGTGGCAATGTATCGACAACAACAATAGTTAAAGGAGGCAGGTTCTCTCCAGCGGCATATTGGTTAACTGAAACGGAGTGAGTGAGCGGCTCATCATCACTTTCTATTTTATCCAACTTGTTGTTGTATTCTGGATTGTCATCAAGGAGTTGGCGGGTTTCACGAATATCGGTATCAATTTCGTATAAACCTTCTTTTTTTAACCAATCATTGCGGATCAAGCGCTCAACACTAGGTACATCACGCTGGCGCCATAATACTTGCCCTTGTTCATCGTAAATAATGATTAATGTAGGGTTATTTAACGTGAAATTTGGAGGAACACGAATATCAATTTTATCGTTTTGCCACTGAGCCAAACTATAAATTAGGTTACTTTGGCTCCGTAGTAGGGTGTAGGTGGTTTTATCGAAACTGATTAAATAACCAAGTATGGCCACGATGCCATAGGACAGTGTTAACGCAAGGATAACAGCAGACGTTGCGCACAAAAATCGAGCACGTAACGAAAGCGGTTTAACTTTAAATTTGCTTAGCCACATGTTAGCCATTCACATCAAAACGGTAGCCTTGGCCACGAACCGTCACGATAACTTCATCACTATGAAATTGTTGAATTTTCTTTCTCAATCTTCCCATTAAAACATCAATGGTATGGCTTTCTCTAAGCTCTGCGTCTGGATAAAGTTGGCGCATTAATGAATCTTTGCTAACAACCTTACCATTATTGCGTAATAAGGTTTCAATTATAGTATATTCAAAAGCTGTTAGTTTAACGGCTTCACCATTTACAGTGAATTCTTTACGAGACAGGTCGATAACAAAGTTATTCAACTCCAATACTTGAGAGGCTAACCCGCTGTTTCTGCGCATTAGTGCTTGCATGCGAGCGACAAGCTCTTCTAATTGAAAAGGTTTGGTGACGTAGTCATCTGCTCCGCTATTTAATGCTTGGACTTTTTCTTGCCAACTTTCGCGGGCGGTCAGTACTAGGAGGGGGATATTTACATGATTACTGCGCCAACGTTTGATCATTGATAGGCCATCTTCATCGGGTAAGCCTAAATCGACAACGGCGATGTCTGGGCAGCTTTCATGCAAAAAATAATCAGCTTCTTTTGCGTCTTCAGCTGAATCAACCTGATGACCCAGTTCTTTAAGTTGAACTGTTAAGTGATGACGAAGTAACGCATTGTCTTCGACGATAAGAATACGCATCTGAAACCCTCATAGTAAAAAATTAAAGTGCCTACCGAGATAATCATGAATCATGCACTAGAAACGTCATGGTAAAAAGAGATCTCAGCCACGACAAGGGATTAAGTAAATATAAGTCAAACAAAGCAAAAAAAAAGCGGTTTTTTTCGAGTGATTAGGCTGTTTTGGGGAATTTATGGTTAATATAGAAATAGAGCTAATAAAAAAGGCGGCACATTGGCCGCCTGAATAAATCAACTAAGATTATTTCAGTTCATCAATAAAAGTGACAGCGTAACCAATGTAGTTAGCGGGTGTCATTGCTTTTAAGCGCACTTTTTCATGCTCAGGTAACTCTAAACCATCAATAAACTGTTTCATGCCTTCAGCGGTAACACGCTTACCACGAGTTAATTCTTTCAGTTTTTCATACGGTTTTTCGATACCATAGCGACGCATAACAGTTTGGATAGGCTCCGCTAACACTTCCCAATTTTGGTCTAACTCGTCCAGTAAGTGCTGTTCGTTAACTTCCAGCTTGTTTAAGCCTTTCATAGTAGATTGATAGGCAATTAAGGCATAACCTAAGCCTACACCCAAGTTACGTAGTACAGTTGAATCCGTTAAGTCACGTTGCCAGCGGGAAACAGGCAGTTTGCTCGCTAAATGACCTAAAACAGCATTTGCTAAACCCAAGTTACCTTCGGAGTTTTCGAAGTCGATAGGGTTAACTTTGTGTGGCATGGTAGAAGAGCCGATTTCGCCAGCGATAGTTTTTTGTTTAAAGTGATTTAATGCGACATATCCCCAAATATCACGGTCGAAATCTAATACAATTGTGTTAAAACGTGCGACGCAATCAAAGAGTTCAGCAATGTAATCATGTGGTTCAATTTGCGTAGTGAATGGGTTCCACTGAATGCCTAATGAAGTCACAAACGTTTCGCTAAATTCGTGCCAGTTCACTTCAGGGTAAGCAACCATATGCGCATTATAGTTACCCACTGCGCCGTTAATTTTACCTAAAATTTCAACATGTTGTAGTTGACGGAATTGACGTTCTAAACGGTAAGCAACGTTGGCAAACTCTTTACCAATGGTTGATGGCGTAGCAGGTTGACCGTGAGTCCGAGAGAGCAATGGCAGGTCGCGGTATTCATGCGCCATTGCTTTTATTTTATCAATAATTTGACGCCATTGAGGTAAAAGCACCTCTTCACGTGCTGTTTTGAGCATCAATGCATGAGAAAGGTTATTGATATCTTCTGATGTACATGCAAAGTGAATGAATTCAGAAACCGAATGCAGGGCAGGAATATGTTCTACTTTTTCTTTGAGAAAATACTCAACGGCTTTAACATCGTGGTTGGTTGTGCGTTCAATTTCTTTAATCCGCATTGCGTCTTTTTCGCAGAAGTTCGCAACAATTTCATCTAAGTAAGCGATTGCGTCAGCATCAAATGAAGGAACTTCTTTGATTTGAGCGGTTGCAGCCAGTTTTTGCAGCCAGCGAACTTCAACTTGCACGCGAAATTTCAGTAAGCCAAACTCACTAAAAATAGTGCGTAAAGCGCTGACTTTATCACCGTAACGGCCGTCAATCGGGGATACAGCGGTCAGTGAGGATAATTCCATTGGTAGCAACTCCAGATTTAAAGGTGAGACAAAATTTCTTTCGCCTGATTTGCCAGACGATTGCGAGAAAACATAAGTTGGATGCGACTTCCACCCACTTGCTGCCAAAGTACTGCGGAACGAATACCCGCCAGCAAAATTGCGCGAACTTTAGCCTGAACTAAGGTGTTTTTCAGAATGTCAGGGGAACCCGTTACTTGAATGCGTGGGCCAGCAGGGCTGACGACATCAACATAGATTCCTGCTAATGCATTAAACACACCATCAGAAAGAGGTTCAAAATAGCTCGCTTGGCGCTCGAATTGCTCAATACGTTGCCCAAGCTTATTCATCGCTTCATCGTCTTTATTTAGACGACGCTCAAGGGCCATCATGCTCAGCATATAACGCGTCATCTCGGCGGATAAACCACTGTTACCACCTGTTAGCATGCCTAACATTGCACCTAAACCTGTTTTGAGATTTGCAGGGGCATTACCATACACATCTAATGTGGAGCTTGGGTTCATGTTGGTCAGGCTATTGACCATTGTTTCGGCATCGCTATCAAGGCATGTGCCTTCGTGGGCCAGCTTTTGAACCATAGCACCTGCTTGGCAGATCCCCGCTAAGGCAAGCGTAATGTCGTAATAATTTTTCGCCACAACTACTCCTGAATACGCGCTTCAATAATGCCGCCACCAAGGCAGACTTCGTCAATATAGAACACGGCAGATTGCCCTGGGGTGACAGCAGCAACTGGGTAATCAAATGTGACTTCGATTCGCTCTGCATCAATAGGCGTAATTGTACAAGGGATATCCCCTTGACGGTAACGCGTTTTGACCACACAGCGCAATGGTTGGGTTAGCGTTTTTCTATCAACCCAGTGTAATTGCTGCGCAATCAAGCCGATAGACATCAACCGTGGATGCTCATGGCCTTGTGCAACAATTAATATATTGTTTTCAACATCTTTATCGACAACATACCAAGGTTCTTCTGAACCTTCTTTCGTTCCACCAATACCTAAGCCCTTGCGTTGGCCTAATGTGTGATACATCAGGCCTTCATGTTGACCAATTGTTTCACCATCAACCGTGACAATCGGACCTGGTTGAGCAGGAAGGTAACGACCGAGGAAGTCGCGGAATTTACGTTCACCAATAAAGCAAATGCCCGTTGAGTCTTTTTTCTTTGCGGTGATTAAACCGATTTCTTCAGCAATACGGCGGACTTCAGGCTTTTCAAGCTCACCGACAGGGAACAGGCTTTTTGCCACTTGTTCATGGCTGAGTGTATACAGGAAATAGCTTTGGTCTTTATTACCATCTAAACCACGGAGTAACTGGCTTTTTCCGTTGACATCACGGCGGCGTACATAGTGGCCTGTTGCAATATAATCTGCCCCTAAATCTTCAGCAGCAAATTCTAAGAAGGCTTTAAATTTGATTTCTTTGTTACACAGGATATCAGGGTTTGGCGTGCGGCCCGCTTTGTATTCGGTTAAAAAATGTTCGAATACATTGTCCCAATACTCTGCGGCAAAGTTGATGGTGTGTAACTCGATGCCGAGTTTGTCACACACAGCTTGCGCATCAGCAAGGTCAGTTGCAGCGGAGCAATATTCCGTATCGTCATCTTCTTCCCAGTTCTTCATAAACAGGCCAGCCACCTGATATCCTTGCTGCTGCAGCAAATAGGCGGATACGGATGAGTCAACACCACCGGACATACCGACGATGACTTTTTTCTGGCTGTTATCTGACATGGTACTGTTATTTGACATGGAAATAGTCTCACTGCGGAAAAATCAAGCCCCATACTTTAGCATGTTGACCCCTTGTTGCACCAGCGTTAGAGAGAATATTATTGCTTGGTGACAATTTCACCAAGCAAAGGGGGATTATTGGTAGTGGGAGCCATAAGCTGAAAGAATATCTAGAGGGTAATGATTCCCAGTTTGAAAGCAACGCAAGCTTTCAGCGACTAAAGGGGAACGTAAGCAGTCACTTTCTAAAATGTCTTGCGCGTCGACCCAGTGACAACAGGCGATATCGCTATCTTGCGGGTGGGTTTCACAAATAGCATCAAGTTCGACAGCAAATAAAAAGCGAATAAATTGAGTGCTGTCAGGTGCAATCCATTGATGGATTTGAATTAATTGAGTTGGCGTCGCTTGTATGCCAGTTTCTTCAAGTAACTCACGTTCAGCAGCTTGCAAGAGAGTTTCGTTAGCCTCTAAGTGGCCTGCGGGTTGGTTCCAAGTGGGTTTATCATTAATCCACTCTTCGACGACTAGAAATTTGCCTTCAGCATGCACAATTGTTGCGACAGTGACATTGGGTTTAAACAACATTGACCTCCATCCATTCACCTACTGATAAATCCCCTAAATTAAATTCACCCATTTGATAGCGAATTAAGCGCAGCGTTGGGAATCCGATATTTGCCGTCATACGACGCACTTGTCGATTACGGCCTTCGTATAATGTAATTTTAAGCCAACTTGTTGGAATATTTCTGCGTTCTCTAATTGGCGGATTGCGGGGCCACAACCATTTAGGTTCTTCGACTAACTCAATCCCTGCGGGAAGCGTAGGGCCATCATTTAACGTCAGCCCTTGGCGAAATCGTACCAATGCACTTTCATCAGGGATCCCCTCTACTTGAGCATAGTATATTTTCCCTGTTTTTTTCTGGGGTTGTGTTAAACGCGCTTGTAATTTTCCATCGTTAGTTAGAATTAACAAGCCTTCACTATCTCTATCAAGGCGACCCGCGGCATAAACATCCGTAATAGGAATATAATTTTTTAAGGTGTCGCGGCCTTGTTCATCGGTAAATTGTGGCAGTACATCAAAGGGTTTGTTGAATAGAATAACTTTGCGTATTTTAGCGGGTTGGCGACTAGCTGAAATTGCTAAATGCTTGGTGGATTTGGCGTGTTTTTGTTTTATAGGGGATGAGCCAAATTTAGCCCGTTTCTTAGGGGGTATATTCATTTGTCGTTAGCCAGATAGTAGTGCCAGTAAAAAGGTACGTCTGAAAGTATAATGGAAATCAACGAAAAAAAATATTCTTAGGGGGTAGGGAAATATGAGTCACAAAGCGTTATGACTCATATTTTAATTAATTATTCGCTGATCTCATCAATGAACTCACTAAATATATCGAATATCCGCTCAATGAGACCTAAGCAAATTGTATATTCTTGATGACTAAAAGGAATAGTATCAATAAGTTCAACTTCACTACCCATGGTATGACCGCTTTCACGACTTAAATGAAGATCACCACAATAAACTAACGCATTAGGGGAATGTTGTGCAATTTCATTTAAATAAGTAAAAAATACACGACCTGTGGCTTCTATTGATTCAATGATGACTAATCGAATTTTTGCAGGCTGGGTTGATAACATTTCAATGAGTTGGTAAGTGAGTTTACGATTGGCTTCCATTTGTGGTGACCACAGCCACGCTAGAGTATCTGTTATAGGTTGTGGCTTATTCATTTTCAATGTGCATAAATCACTGAGATACCATGGCCAATGATTTTCATCTTCAAGTGCGTGTGTATTAACAGCTGCCTCTAACGTATTTTGTGGAAAAGTAAAAGGCAAAATAAATTTATTTAAATCACCAAAGCTCATAATAAAAAAAGCTATTTTAGGCATAAACTCTAAAGATTCAGCTGTAGGGCGCTGCGGGTCGATGGGTTTTAAGAAAAAAGGGTGTTGAGCATATTCATTTTTCTTTTTTTGAATAAAAATAGAAAGTTTTTTCATATAATCACCTTTTTATGAGTTGGTTATTAATGATTTTATATTCATTTTATATTTGCCTATATTGCGATATTTATTAGTGGGAGTTATTTCTTAGCTTATTCGTGCTCTTTATTTGCTCACCTTTACTAGAGATTAAAAACATTAAAATCATAAAAGTAATAAATTGAGGATTTGTTAATTAAAGTTATTGTTAATTAAAGGAAAAAATAACAAACAACTCAATTTATGTGAGCAGTTCGAATGTTTATTAATGTTATTCCAGATAAAATTAATGTGAATTGAGTTTCAAAGTCGTCAAGGCAGTGTTATTGGGTTTCGATGATTTGTAGGGTATGAGTGAGTTATCTTTTTCAGTAATGATATGATTTTATAAGGAATTATTCTGTTTTTATTCACGTGTTAGTGCGTTTAATGCGATCCATACTAAAGCTTAGGTGAGTAATCATTGGCGTTCGACGCAGATTGAAGTAGTATTGACACGTCTCTTACAAAAAATTAACAAGCAAAATACGCAAGTGAAAGGAGAGGTTAATGGAAAGCAAAGTAGTAGTTCCGGCAGAAGGCGCTAAAATTACCATTGATGCAAAAGGCAAACTAAACGTTCCGAACAACCCAATTATCCCTTATATCGAAGGTGACGGCATTGGTGTTGATGTCACTCCAGCAATGTTAAAAGTGGTTGATGCGGCAGTTAAAAAAGCTTACAACGGTGAGCGCAAAATTTCTTGGATGGAAATTTACACTGGCGAAAAATCTACACAAATTTATGGTAAAGATGTTTGGTTACCAGAAGAAACTCTCGATTTAATCCGTGATTACCGCGTTTCAATTAAAGGTCCTTTAACAACTCCAGTTGGTGGTGGTATTCGTTCTTTGAACGTTGCACTACGTCAACAACTTGACCTGTACATCTGCTTACGTCCAGTACGTTACTACAAAGGCACACCAAGCCCAGTTAAACAGCCCGAACTGACCGATATGGTTATTTTCCGTGAAAACTCGGAGGATATTTACGCAGGAATTGAGTGGAAAGCAGGTAGCGCAGAAGCTGACAAAGTCATTAAATTCCTGCAAGATGAAATGGGTGTGACAAAAATCCGTTTCCCACAAGATTGTGGTATCGGTATCAAACCATGTTCAGAAGAAGGAACAAAGCGTTTAGTTCGCGCGGCAATTGAATATGCAATTGATAATGGTCGTGATTCAGTGACTTTAGTTCATAAAGGAAACATTATGAAATTCACTGAAGGTGCGTTTAAAGATTGGGGTTACCAATTAGCACAAGAAGAATTCGGCGGCGAATTATTAGATGGCGGCCCATGGGTTAAAATTAAAAACCCTAAAACAGGCAAAGATATCATCGTTAAAGATGTGATTGCAGATGCATTCTTACAACAAATCCTGCTGCGTCCTGCGGAATATGATGTTATAGCGTGTATGAACCTAAACGGTGACTACATTTCTGATGCATTAGCAGCACAAGTTGGTGGTATCGGTATTGCGCCAGGCGCTAACATTGGTTCTGAGTGTGCATTATTCGAAGCAACTCACGGTACTGCACCTAAATATGCAGGTCAGGACAAAGTAAACCCTGGTTCTATCATCCTTTCTGCTGAAATGATGCTGCGCCATATGGGCTGGACTGAAGCGGCTGACTTAATCGTTAAAGGTATGGAAGGCGCAATCGCGGCTAAGACTGTAACTTACGATTTCGAACGTCAGTTAGAAGGCGCTAAATTACTGAAATGTAGCGAATTCGGCGATGCAATGATCGCACACATGTAATTTATTACGTGTTGTGATTAAGAACGGGAACTTAATAGTTCCCGTTTTTTATTGTGTTACATGTCAATGGTCATCCCAAATATCGCTAAATTTTATTACTGGAGAGAAAATGACGTTTGAGCTAACAAAGATAACGCAAGCAGATTGGTTTTTTTTCAGGAAGCTATATACAGATGCTAGAATAATGCGATTTGTTTCTGATCCATTAAGTGATGAACAAATCAAAGATGCTTTTGAAAGCCGCCTACCAAAATGGGACTTATCGTCTTCTCATTGGTTATGCCTAGTGATCCGAAGAAAAGTTGATGGTATTCCGATGGGGTTAACGGGTTTAATGATAGTTCAAGAAAGTTGTGAGCTGGTGGCTGAAGTTGGTTACATGATAGCGTGTGAGTTCTCAGGTAAGTCTTTGGCTACTGATTCATTGGCCGCCTTATTGGCACTCCCTGAATTATCCGCCATTTCACGGTATCAAGCTGTGGTTACGGATGGAAACAAGGCATCAGTTAGCGTTCTAGAAAAATATCCTTACAGACGTTATTAAAGATAACTACACTATTGGAGGAGTTATCTTTGATGACTGTATTTGTACATTGGAAAGATGAATTACGACAGTAAAAAGCCTTCAGTAATTAGTCGTCCAATTAGTGGGATCACAACACTAATGCGGCCTTTATTCGTCTATAGCTACCGAATATCACTCTCACAGATTAATTACTTTAATAGTTGTGCGTTTACCTATTAACTTAATAAATAGGAATACCTTGCAGGAGGGCGATATGCATATATTAAGATAATGGCTACCGCTGCAGAGGTTTTTTCCCTAGGTTAAGGGGAAAATTCATCGCTCTTTTTTAAGGTAAATTAACGCAAGCATATCTTCATTATTTTTATCCATACCGACCTCACTGAAACCAAATGAGGAATAAAAATTTTTGGCGACAGGGTTGTTAGGGTTATAACATATTTCAATCTCTATGATTGATTGTGTTTGTTTTATCTCTGTAAGCGCGAGGCTAAGCGCTTGTCTACCTATTCCTTTATTTTGGTGATGTTGGTCAATCATAAACCGCCAAATTGATATTCTTATTGGGCTTTCTTGTACCCACATAAAGAAACCAACTGGGTCATCATCACAGTAAATAGCTCTTACGGTATAATTTTCATTATAAGCGGCTTCAACCAGTGACCAAGTGTTTGAAGCAACATATTTTTCTTGCTCATCAGATACATCTAAAAGACAAATGGATTCATAGTTTTCTTTTGTAACCGCTTTTAGGCTAATTAGCATAATAACCTCTGTTTTGCTCTGTAAGATAATTTTACTTGTAAGTATTAATCAAATAAAACAATACAGAAAATTGAATGACAGAATTTAGCTCTAGAGGCTATTTTCAGAGGTAAGTCTTTTAAAATACTCAGCACCATCTCTAATTGCTTCATCAGCAATATTCATCATACGGCTATAATGTAAAAAAGCATGTAATGTACCTGGGTACATCTTATATTTGCAGGATATCTTATTGTTTTTTAATGTATTGAATAATGCGATGCTATCATCTAAAAGTGGGTCAAATTCCGCACTGGCAATAAAGCAAGGTGGAATATGATGAGTTAAATCGTTATTGAATAAACAGTAGTAAGGTGCTTCGCGACTTCCTGACTCACCAAGATAGGCGCTGTCATATCCTTCAAGGTCTTTCTGTGTTAATCCATCCCACTCACCGCCATAAAGTCGACGGCTCACTGAATCTTGTAAACCATAAAGTCCGTACCAAAGTAAATTAGCTTTAATTTCATGATTTACAATATTATTATCACGAAGCCAAAGTGTTGTCGCTAATGATAACATTGCGCCAGCGGAATCCCCCGCAAAGCCTGTCTGATCCATGTTAATATTATACTTCTCGGCATTAAGGGCATAAAATTGATATGCCATAGATATTTCCTCAATTGCTTGAGGGTAACGGGCTTCGGGTGATAAAGAATAGTCTACACCAATGATGGTACAGCCAGTATATAGCGCTAGTAACCGCATTATTCTGTCATGGGTATCAAGATTACCGAAAATAAACCCACCACCATGGATATAAAATAATGTCGCAGGTGTAGTTATTGTAGGCTGAAATATGCGTGTAAGGATACAACCATAAGGCGTTTGAATGTTAATATCATGAGTTGATTGCATGATGGGGGCATCTGCATTCCAATACTTTCTATCTTCATTATAAGCTTCACGTAATGATATTAAATCAGTACTTTGCGGTGAGCTAGATGTGTTTTTTGAGTAATAATCAATGACTTTATTCATTTCTGCCGAAATGAGTTTAAGAACGTTTACTTTGTTATTAGGGTTCATTTTTTCTCCTACTTTTAGGCTGTACATTGTAGAAGACATAAAATGCGAAGTTGTGACCTCGTTATCCAATATTAAAAGACATGTTTTTTTATTACATATTGATATATTTTCACAAAATAGGAGGATAAGAGCTATTAGTGGGTTTGCTATTGAAGGTCAGAGGTTTTAATAAACCTCTGACGCTTAAATGCTATAAGTTAGCTATTCTAAATAAACGTTAACTAACTGGCTGATATCGATATTTAAAATTTTAGCGATATAAAATAAATGGTCTGCATAAATGGATTTTTCACCATTTTCATAAGACAGATAAAAATCTGTTGATATGTCTAATAAATTTGCCATTTTTTCAATTGAAATATGGTTAGTTATTCTGTTTTTTTGTATGTATAGGCCAAGATTTTTATTGTTTTTTAACATTTATATGTTCTGAGTTAGTTATTGATCCTGATGTTGATGAGGCATTTTATATATAAAGATATTGATTTTCTCTAGATGATGGATTTAAATATAAACTTAATCCTAAGTCTATAATATCACCTTCATTTTCCAGCTCCTTCAGTAAAGAAACAAAAAAAGATTCTACACTGATATTTAATTTGATAAGAAACAGTAGGATTAAACTGAATGAAATTGTATTAATACCATTTTCATAACGTGAAATTTGTTGCTGACTAACATGAAGTAATTCGCTAACTTCAGCACCAGTCATATCATTTTCAATCCGTTTTTGCCTTAAATAATTTCCCACTAAGGTATTAACTTTGCTATTTAAAATAGCACGATTCATATTAACCTCTTTTTTATTAAGAATTTTCTGAGATAAAAACTAGTCAAATATTTATATCAAGTACAATCGTTTTAAATACTTGTTTTCCAATTTTTAATTGGTAGTAGCTATCAAATGAAATTAAACAATCGTTTGATTTTAGTGGTAAGGTAGTCTCAACATATTGATAAATAAGTTTATAAACCAATTTGTTAATTTTATGTATTTTATACAGCGAATTTTGTGATTATCGCAAATACTCTTATCACGTGTATATGCGATAGCATTTTTCATGTATTAATAAATAATAATATGAACTATTATTTTATGATGCTTGTTTGGTTTTTTATTTATTCAATATTTTTATTATTCTTTTTTATCAATTTGAGACAAAATTTATTATTATTTTTTACATAGATAAAACAATATTGAAATGAAAGTTTACCAATAGAAAAGATTTGTTACAAATATTTTCTGGAATAGGTATTAGTCGCTTTGTTACTTATTTGGAATGAGTTCATTGTATCGGAACGTATCGATGTTCTATATCAAAATTGGGCGTAATAGTTTAGTTTATCGGTATGTCATTTTAAAACTTGATGATTTTAACTAATTATTTTTCAATCATAGATACTCATATACCTAGAGGGTATTAGATGATGGTGGGGTTCAGATGACGCTCTGATTAAAAGGTGAGTTTTGTCTGGCCTAAGCCAGTATGAGATAGATGTATGGGGATAAAGTGAATGTGGTGCCTAGTTTATCCATTGGAGCAATGTTCAAAATTATGTTTAACCTGTTTAATTGCTTGTTTCTCAATATCTCTTAATGTGAGATTCATCATATCCAACCCTTTGATATCCATTTTTAAATGGTGAGTAGATTTATCATCTCCACTTAGAATGAGGTCTAAACCAATTATTTTGGAGTTTTCTTCTAAGATACTTATTTGGGTCAAATTAAATCGCATAGTGCCACCTTAATTGTAAATATCCAATTGATGATTTTGATAAAGTTGGTATTACTGTATGCTAAATAACCATGTATTACCTTAACAAAGGGTTAAATAATGTAACAAGTAGCATGAAAAGAAAGATGAAATGACATCTAGGGGGACAGGGGTTCTAAAGGGATATAGTGAAAAGAGAAATGTTCTCATCCAATTATATGACTAATTTTACAATATTATTCGTTGTATAAAATGTAATTAGCAAATATAACACTTCAACGTGAATACTGTTCTTTATAAAAAAGCCCCTGCAAGCAGGGGTATCTAATGGAAATGTATCTGTATAATTATAGTTATAAAGTGCCTATCGTTTGAGTCGGCAATTGAATCATACCAGTGTTTATCTTTTAATCCAATTTAGAGTGAAAATAAAAAAGTGATAGAAGTTACAGAACGGATAGAAAGAGTAGGGGGATTGAGAAAAAGCTAGGACGAAAGAAAGGGGTAGCCTCTTAGCAAACAAGTTTAAATGTTAAAAAGTAATGTCCTTATTGGCTTTTTAACATTATAGAATGAGATGATTTTAGAAATGTGCTATTCAATGCAAAATTAGAGCGAAATACCTGAAAAAGACATAAAGCCAAGGGACATTAAACCTACGGTAATAAATGTTATTCCTAATCCTCTTAATCCTTTTGGAATATCAGAGTATTTCATTTTTTCACGAAGACCCGCAAGCGCAATAATAGCCAACATCCAACCTATCCCACAACCAGCACCATAAACAACAGATTCTGTGAATGTATAGTTCCTTTCAACCATAAAAATGGTTGCTCCAAAAATAGCACAGTGAATAGTTAAGAGTGGTAAGAAGACCCCCAGTGAGTGATAGAGGGAAGGTATAAATTTATCTAGGAACATTTCTAAGATCTGGACTAAAGCGGCTAGAACAGCAATAAATGTGACAAAGGATAAAAATGATAAGTCAATACCTTCAGCTATAGCTCCGTCTCGAAGAACATAGTTATAGATCAAGTTATTGATGGGCGTAGCGATAGTGAGTAAGACAACAACGGTTAGACCTAATTTAAACGAGGTTTTAACCTCTTTGGATACCGCGAGGAAAGTACACATTCCGAGGAAAAAGCTCAAGGCCATATTTTCAATAAATGCAGCTCGAATAAATATGTTTAAATGATTTTCCAGCACAAATCCTCCTTTATATATGTCATGATTACATTTAACAGTAAAAACATACGATTATATTAAATGTTTCCTATATAAGTAGGGGGGGGGATATGCATAAAACTGCCCCTCCCAATAAATTAGGGATATCGTTTTCAGGACTTATCCAAGATTACTTGGAAAAACTGAGTCTATGAAGTTACTGAAAGTGGTAAATACTATAGCTTAGGATTATGGATAAAAGCATAAGAATTAGCAAGATACATTATTTTATAAAAGTGTGAAATTTACGAAGAATATGATATTACACATGAATTTTGTGATCTAAATAGAAAAATGGACTAAATGGCTTAAAAATAAATGATTTTTGCCGTATTTTCTTTGTTTTTATGAGTGATTTTTATAAAATTAATCCATATACCAGCATGAATTATAAGGTTATTTATTGGTGTTAATATGGGTTAAATGGTTTTAATGTAAAAAAACAAAATGTATCTCAAAGAAATAACATGAGCCTAATTTAATGTGGAGGGAACATTTGGGCTATAAAAAGCATAAAATGCTGAAGTTAATAGAATGCTTAATTAAATATAAGTGTTCCCTTGAAATCGTTGGTTTACAACATATAACAGAGTAAAGGCATTTATAAAAAACAAGAGGTAAATAGTGGGAAAAATACAGTTGGTTAAACAAGCTTTAGATTCTGTGTTAGGAACGCAAATCGGATCACTATCTGTTATAGAGCAGTTTTTCTCTAGAGATTACATTCAAATAGTCGATGGTAAAGAAATTGGCTTTGATGAGTTCGTTGCGCATATGAAGGTGTTAGAGGAAGCAACTGAATCAATTACGATAACAATTAAATCTATCGCAGAGGGAGATAACTGCGTTCATACTCAACATATTGCAAAGGCAACGAAAAAAGACGGCTCTTACAGCGAGTATGAAGTATTTGCCTGTTTTACTGTCTTAGATAATAAAATAGTACGTTGCGAGGAGCTTACGCGGATGACTCAAGGTAATAAACACGACAGTGATTTAGGGTCAAGAACTTAACGTATTTATATGTAGATAATTTTCTGAATGGAAAGGTAATTTTTTTGTTCATCAGATTAGCTGCAAGAATATGCCCAGCTTACTACTGGGCAATCAAGTTAACTTGAATAAGTGAGCTGTAAGCCAGCACCAACCTCTTTAACAGGAGTATGCTTAGCTAAGTGTATCTTTGCTGCAAGGTCAGTACAGTGGCATGGGTGGATGTGCAATAAGTCCTGTTGAGTAAAGTAGTTGCCAGTCTGTTCTAAAAGATCATCTGAGGCTTGTTGTAAGTGAAAACCGCCAATTACAGTGACTATTTTATTTATCCCAGTGACGTGTTTCGCATATTCAACAATATTGCAAATACCTGAATGAGAACAACCTGTTATTACAATCAGTCCTTCTGTTGTTGTAACTGCCAGAGCGGTGTCATCAAGGACATAGTCATCAACGTGTTGTTGGTTTTCATTAACCATAATACCGATTGGGTCTTTTCCTTCAAAATTATTATTCCGAGGTATTTGACCTAAAAATATAACGTTATCAGATAAATAGTATGGCTTTATAGATTCTATACAAGTGAAGTAGGCATCGAGTACATTTTTTGGGGTGTTCGCTCCAATCACTTTCGATTGAAACTGTTTTGGTTTTAATGCATCTGGATGATAAATAAGCTGTTTGGGGTGGTTTTCCTCAACGTTACGACGGTCAAAATACTGAATCAAATGACCTAATCCCCATGTGTGATCATTGTGGCCATGAGACAGCACAAGGTCGGTAATATCGGCTAGGTCAATATTGAGTATATGGGCATTATTAATAAAAATATCAGAGTAACCTGTATCAAATAATATTTTTTTGCCATCAGCTTCAATGTGATAGCAGACACCTGGCTCACCGCAAAAATAACTGTCGATGAGAGTGTTATTATCAACAAGAACGGTAATTTTAATTGTCATAGTCGGCTCGTCGTTATTCGAAATAATCGTGACATGTTATATCAGATAATTTGTTAGAAATATTCAATGGTAGTCAAACATGAATAAAGAAGAAAAAATATGAAAGAAAATAAAAATATGGGCACCATGAATAGTGCCCAACGGTTTAATAATTTAATTTAGTGGAGTTTTTTAATTGGTAGATCTTTTTTTTGCTCAATGCTGTCAGATTGTTGTGTATCTTCGGCTTCAATGTGGAAGATAGAAATTATCTCTTCCAGTAAATTGGATTGAGACTCGAGTGCTTTTAGTGAAGATTGTAATTCACGTGTCATTGAAGCATTCGCTTGAGTCGTGTTATCTAATTCGTTGATAGCTAGGTGGATCTGGCTTACACCGTGAGTTTGCTCATTAGAGGCAAGGGCAACGCTTTGGATCATTTCGTTAATATTAGAGGTATCTTGAGCAATAGAGACAATATTATCGTTAGCATCTGCCGCCAGTTGGAAACAATGATTAATTTTATCATTTGAATTATTGATTAATAATTTAATCTCTTTGGATGCTTGCGTACAGCTTATTGATAACTCGCGAACCTCATTAGCGACGACAGCAAAACCTTTCCCATGTTCACCCACTCGAGCGGCTTCAACAGCTGCATTAAGCGCCAACAAATTCGTTTGGAAGGCAATATTATCAATTGTAGATGTAATTTTGCTGATTTCTTTAGAGAAGTCGACGATATCATCCATATTCTCGACGACATCAGAAATTAGCTCATTGCTCTTATCTATGGTAATACTCGTTGCAGACATAAGCTGACAAGATTGATTTGTATGTGCTGTATTGAGCTTAAATGAAGAGTCGAGTTCTTCAACGCTGGCGGCAGTTTCAACAATTGCTGCGGCTTGCTGGTCTGCTCGGATGGACAAATCATGGTTCATTTGCGTAATATCATTCAACTCAACTTTAATATGGTGAGTGTTGTCATAAATATTTTTTACAATTTCAATAAGCTTACTTTGCATATTAGAGACATGTATTTTGAGCAGTTTTATTTCAGAAAGACCTTTATTATCAAATTGATGATAAAGAATACCTTGGCTGACTTTTTCGATACCATCAATAACTTGGTTGAGAGGGCGGATAAAGAAAAATTGCAAAATAAAACGGATGAATAGAGTGACAATGGAGATTATTGTAATGATCACAATAAGACCAATTATGCTTTGGTGATAAAGTTTTTCGCTTGAAATAGCGATGTCATGGTAATTTTTATTAAGCTGTTGGTGATAATTTATGTAATTTTTTTCAAATGCATCTTGAAATGATTGTGTGGGTTGATTTAAAAAATCGTAGGTTTTTCCTTCGACTAAGAACACAGAAAGTTCATTCAGTGCGGCATATAATGTATTATACGATTTTTCTAAATCGGTGAAAGCTGCATTGTTTTGATACATGGAACTTTCAGAAAAATTTTTCCAATATGTATTGGTTTGTGTCATTTTTTGATGGTAAAACTGAATAAGGCTGTCGATGTCAGTATTCGACGTTTTCATTTTATTGATGATCAATAAATGGCGAGAGCTTGCGCGGTTTAATGTATTGCGTGCTTGAAGTAGAGATTGCCACGTATTGTTTAATTCAGTTTGCTCATTATAAATTATATCCAGGTCATTGAGTGTTGCTTGATACTGTTTTAACGAGCTAAAGAAAAACCAGCAAGTAGACAGTAGTAGTGTGATCAGCAGTCCTGAAATAAACCAGACCAACGTCGTCGTTTTGAGGCCAGTGAAGGTAAATTTAGCTGAGTTAAAGTTAATTTTTTTTGAAGTATCAGACATCATTGATTATTTCCTTTCATACCATCGAGCAGTATGTTTTTGAATACATACAAATAACGACTTTCAGACATAACATTGTTAGCGATAAGTGAATCAAAATTATCCTATAGACTAAAACGTTATATATAGTCACGCGAAAGCATCAGGCGTAGGGACTAACTCAATGTATCGGCACTCGTGATGGATACTTTACATGCAATAATATGACTTAGTTCATAAAAATGAATGAAATCTAAGTGTGTTTACTTATTTTTTGGAATGGTTAACAAAATGAAAAGAAAATTTATAAGCTATTGTTTGAATTGATAATGCTGTTAACTTTTCAATAGTAAGAAATGATAATAAGCTAAATGTAAAAAGGAATTAAACTCTTATGTTTTCATTATTCTTAAAATGTCTAATTGGTGCTGTAGCTGTACTTATCATTGCATTATTTTCACGGAGTAAAGTTTATTATATTGCTGGGTTGGTACCTTTATTTCCAACTTTTGCGCTTATCGCACATGTGATTGTTGTGCAGGAGCAAGGCACTGAGGCATTAAGAAAAACTGCATTATTTGGGTTATGGTCATTAATTCCTTATGCTATGTATCTACTTACAGTTTATATATTTGCAACGAAAATGACGGCTTGGGGTAGTTTGAGTTTAGCAACAATAATATGGATAATTACTGCTGCTATTTTAGTTTATATTTGGCAACTTATTCAGTAGATTATAAAAATAAATAGCCTAATTCGCTTTGAGGTCGCAAAACAATAAGTATAAACTATAATGATGTTTACTGTTTTCTCATGGGTTATCTATATAAAATGTTATTAAGATCTTTAGTTCTATTACTTGTTGCTGGGTGTGCATACATAGCGGGGATCATGACCGAAGTGACTATTGACCCAGAATTAGATACGGATAGTAGAGTGAGAAGCTCAGTTGAAGACTTCTTGGCATATCCGTCGGCAGCAACGTACAAAAATGTAAAATATTATGTACTAACGAAAAGTGATGAAGGTGAGGAAACAGGATACTACTGCGGTGAAGTCTTTGGTTTTGAAAATGAATTACCCCATGGCTATAAGCGATTTATTGTTAGGCTACATAAGAATAAAACGGGTAAGGTGATGATTTCAATTCCATTTATTGAAAAGACAGATGATATAATTCCCCCTGAACAATTTGAATCTGTTTGGGAGCGCTATTGCCACCGTGGTGAATAGCCAATCTTAGAAAATTAACATTGATTAGCCAATAGGCTAACCAATGTAGGATTTTTAGCGGATTTTAATCGCTAATGTTGATAGGAATGTTGGTAAATAACGGTCAACAATAAAACGTGGATGTGGCTGCCAATCTTCCTCAAATCCTGCAATATGAAAGCCAGCTTTAATTTGTCCACCAATTAAATCATTTAAAGAATGACCAAACACAAAGGCTTCTTGGTGTTCAGTCTTGTATGCAATTTGCTCTTCAGATAAAGTGCTTAATTCCGAAAAAGGCATAGTATAACTTGGTTTTATAAGGCCTTGCTCATGGTATTTTTTATCCCGGTCGCCAATAAAAACTACGGGGTTAAAAAAGCTAGATAATAATTTTCCTTCTGTTTTTAATACACGATGGCATTCTTGCCATACAGGATTTACATCTGGAATATATAGGTTAGATATAGGGTGGAAAATAATATCAAATTCTTCGCGAGCAAACATAGATAACGAACGCATATCACCTTGTACAGTTTCTAATGTTAAATGATCGCGTTCTGCGACCATTATATCTTGTTCAAGTTGTTTTATTGAAAAGTCAAAAACGGTAACTTGAGCACCCGCAGCTGCTAATACAGGAGCTTGCTGACCACCGCCAGATGCAAGGCAAAGAATTTTTTTCCCTTTAATATCACCTAGCCAATCTTTTGATACTGGGGTAGGGGTAAGGTGAACTTGCCAGTGACCTTGTTTAGCATCATGAATGGTTTGTGAATCCACAGGTGTTGACCAAGCTTGTTGCGACTCTGCCTGTTTGTCCCATGCCTTTTGGTTTACAGTAAGAAAATCTGTCATAAAATGTACTCTTTAATACAATAATGTATCTAGTTTATCAAAACGTGAGCAAATTAAAATAAAAATGTACTAGATGGTACTAAAAAATTATCTGCCGATAACTAAATAGTATTCTATTTCATCGAAAATAAAGTTAGCGACAATACTCATGCCTAATTTCTGGTGAGCCGCTAATGAACGTAAATTTTTTGTGTTAATAAAAGCAACAGGTTTACCTGTATTGAGTGCGCAAACTTTGTCATATAAAGTTTTGAGGATATCTTTGCCTCTGTATTCTTTATTGATACAAACAGGCCCATAAAGCCAATTATTTTTAACTAGGTGAGGAAACTGTTCGATAATAAATGAAGCTAAAGGGGGTAATGTGGCTGATGACGACCTAAAGCTAAAAACCACACCGATAACGTCTTGAGCCGCTACCGCAATAATGGTTCCTGAGCTTCCTATCAACATATCCTTAACCTTAGGAAGTGGAAATTCGCCAAGAAGTTCACCATGATTAGAAGGGGCATTAGCTTGTAATAAATGAGCGACTTTGAGGCTATCTGTCAGATCCATTAAGCGATATTGAATAAACATTTAACTCTCCATTTGTCTTAGCTGAAATAAATTTTAGAATGAAATAATTAGCCTAATTACACCTTATTGAAATCGTGATTTTTTCATTTCATAATGATGAAAATTATCTTCTTACTATGAAATTAACATGCTAGCAAAATTATACCCTGTATTTTTACTTATCATTTCAAATGTGTTCATGATGTTTGCTTGGTATGGACATTTGAAGTTTACGACGAAACCTTTATATGTGGTGGTATTTTTTAGTTGGCTAATTGCTTTTGTTGAATATTGCTTTGCTGTACCTGCAAACCGGTTGGGGCATCAGTTTTATAGTGCTGCAGAATTGAAAACAATGCAGGAAGTTATCACTCTTTGTGTTTTTGTGCTCTTTTCAGTTTTATATTTAGGAGAGAGTATAACAGTTAATCATATTATTGGTTTTGCCCTTATTTTTGTGGGGGCCTTCTTTATTTTCAAAGGCCCTTTTTAAAAAATAAAAGGGGGAGATCAATACCTGTTCCTTTTATTTTGGTAGCGTTGGAGGGCTATGTTATGCCCAACCTTTTTTGTGAAATTCTTTTAGGACTGTGACGAATTGTTCCATTTCTTCAGGAGTTCCTAATGTTAAACGGTTCCAGCCTACAGCGGGTGGGAATTCTCTTCCTACCATCACATTTGCATCTGCCATGCGTTGCTTATAGGCTTTTACATCACCTTTTACTTTATGGAAAATAAAGTTTGCCTGTGATGGGGCATATTCGAGTCCAATTTCTTTTAGTGCAGTTTCGACAATTTTACGCGATAAATTATTGGATTTAAGACTGTTTGCGATAAAGGTTTTATCTTTTAATGAGGCGAGGGCAGCAACAGCTCCTGCTGTATTTGTGTTATCAATAGATAAAAATTCATCTACGGCAGTAATAACCTCTGGTATCGCTATTCCATAACCAACACGTAATCCCGCTAGCGCAAATATTTTTGAAAATGTTCGTGTAACAATAAGATTTTTTTGGCCTTTTTTAACTAATTCTATAGCACTGACAAAGCTAGGGTCTTCGACAAACTCAGCATAAGCCTCATCAACAATAAAAAATTGGTTATCGGGAGCTTTGCTCATCCAGCCATCTAACTGGCTATGAGGGGTAATCATGGCAGTCGGGTTGTTTGGATTACAGATATAAATCATGGATAAACCATCAAAATTATTTGCCGCTTGCTCCATTTTTTGTAAATCAAAAGATAAATCTGCTTTTAGAGGAACCTTTGTAATTTGTACACCAAGTGGAAGTGAGTACAGCTCGGCATAATTAAATGTAGGATCAGGGGTAACCAGTTGAATTTTGATCCCTTGGTTTCTAGCTTTATTTGCCAACATGGCAACAGTGGCTTGAATGGTTTCTGATGAGCCATTACCGATGCTGACATGTTTATCAGATAAATCATAAAGAGAGCCAATACTGGTGATTAATTCAGCTCTAGCATCGTCAGGATAGCGAAAAGAATTAGGTAACGCGGCAATAATTGCATCTTTAGCCTTTGGTGACATCCCTAATGAGTTTTCATTGAAATTAAGCAATAAAGGATGCTTAGCATCAGGTAGTTTTACCGATGCTGTGTTAGCAGACGCTTGATTTATAAATGTATTTAGCGCTAATCCACCTGCTACTAATGAAGTGGATTTTAGAAATGAACGACGATCCATAATTATTCCCTGAAATTATTATTCTTGAGCTCATTAGATTACTCAAAATAACCTCAAAGTAAATAATTATATAGTTAAAATGATTTCTTATTCACTTTTTGTGTTGCTGATAGTGATCTCGGGTAGAAGGAGTAATGCTAATAAAGCTAATATGATGAAAACCATAGATAAAAATTTAGGTTGTTATTTTCTGCAAAATGGAAGATTGCAAATTGAATTTTAATGGTTATATAATTTATTATATAACAAGGTGGTAAATTGGAGTAAGAATGAAATTATTTATGTTTTACATTGGTGGTAATGCAGGCAAATCAAATATAGAGGTTCACGAT
This sequence comes from Providencia sp. PROV129, assembly GCF_028482245.1. Lineage (NCBI taxonomy): Bacteria > Pseudomonadati > Pseudomonadota > Gammaproteobacteria > Enterobacterales > Morganellaceae > Providencia > Providencia sp. PROV129. The sequence goes on along the minus strand of NZ_JAMPQD010000014.1, from coordinate 136,641 downwards.
ATCCAGTTTGTTATTGCAGAAAAACCAGAGGATGCTTGGCCTACATTGAGAGAAGCTTGGTTTGGTGATAAAGATAAGATTCATATTGACGGCTATGCAGTTATTACATGGGCTGATGGTTTTGATGTGATCCTAAGCCGAGAACCATCAAAAACTAGCCATAAATTATATTTTGTTAATGTCGGCGGGTATACCCCAAACAGCTTAGCAGAATTACACGAGTTTGATCTTTTTGTTGCGAAAACAGCGGATGATGCAAAACAAAAGGCAATTAAAAAGTTGCTAGTTAACAGTGAACAACAACATAAAGATAATTTGAAAGATGTGGATGACTGCGTATTCCTAGAGCAAGTTGGTGATTTTTATATTCACCTAACAGAAAACAAACAGGGAGAACACTTTGTCCCACAGTGGCAAGGTTATCAGCCTATTGGCCTGTAAGAATAATCAGGTCAAATAACTAACAGGGTAGCATTTACTACCCTGAGTTTTCAATTACTGGGCTTGTACTGGTGTATTCGGTGTGATTTCGACCACGGCAACTTTAACCATATATTGTTTGCCGTTTTCACCTTTAGGAACATCTGCAACTATTTTTTTAAGAGCTTCTTCTGGTTGACTTGTTTGTATTGACGTTGAATATTGCATCATACCTTGGTGGTGTCTATTATAGTTATTATTGCGATAGTTATCGCAAGGGCGATTATTATACTGTTGCTGATTTTGGTACCCGCCTCGATGCCAAGAACCATTACTATTTCCGTAGCCATCACCATGATATGCGAATGTTGAGAAACTTGCTGCCAATAAACTTGTCGAAATAATTAACGGTTTAAGAATATTCATATTTAATCCCCTTTAGAATATTTATTAATTATTATATTGGCAGTTAAATAAATTAATTCAATTTAATTTACTTATATAAATGAATAAATCATATTTCATACAACTTTAATTCATTATTTCTTCATAATGAAGATGAATTGTTAAAATAATTAAATTACCGTTAATTTATGGGTTTTCTGAAAAGAATTTAGCAAGTTTGCTGAGTGAGGTGATTGATGCAACAGCAATATCTTTATTGTAATCGTCGCATAGATTTAATAAGCGGTCTATGGCATGTTGCTGTTCAATAGAACATTTATAATCACCGAGTGCATTAATTGCTGCGATTTTAACATCATTGTTTGTACCATAAGTTAATTCAACTAAATTTTTAACGATTTTTTCTTTCATAAATTAATTAGTAATAAAGATATTGGAATGTGTTAAGTATAAATCGATAAGAAAAAACTTAAAATGTTTTTTTTATCAATGATTAATAAAATAATATAAAAACAACTAATGCTAATGAAAATAAATGATTTTCATGAAAAAATGTTATTGGTTATTAAATAATAAAATGCGTACAAGAAGTCACAAACTAGCGACCTCAAAGGCTCATTTTGTTCACTGTTATGGCACTTATGTCATTATAATGAGTTAAGCAAACATATCATATGAAGGATAACTGGTTGAAACGTATAAAAACAAAGCTCTTGATCGTTTTATTGTTAGCTCTAGGGGTTTTTGGCTATCATTTTTATAGCACTATTGGTGATTCAGACATTGAAAGTACAGCTAAGCAGTTGGTAGATAAGAAGTTAAACCAATCAGGCGAGATTACATTTAAGGACGTCAGAATCGCTTTGAAGAGTGAATATAAAGAGGGAAATAGCTACCGAGTTTGTGGGCTATATCGTACGTCTTCGCAAGATGAGATGCTTCCATTCGTTGCCAACGTGAGTGTGCAAGAAGGTAAAATTTCAGAGCATACTCAACTGATTGTGAGTGAAACATCAGAGCTAAAATTATCAATAGAAAAATTATGTGCTAAAGCACCTTAATATGAAAAAGAGCGCAATTTTACTGTTGCGCTCTTATCTCGATGAGATTTATTCTGATTACGACTTGTTCAGGAGTAACTCAGTCTGAATTTTACACGCAGAGATTGAGTCATTTAATGATTTAGCAAACTCTTCGTCATTCTTGAACTGAGATTTATTGCTACGAATTGCATCAATAGCGGATGTGAGGTTTTGGCGAAGGTCTGTCTCAACTGTCTCCAGCTTTTTCAAATCGACATTTTCATTTTTTAATTTTGCAATTGTTTCAAGGGTTAGGTCACTACTGCTTTTGTTACTGCTGTATGCTTCGTTTAGCGCTTGACCTGTTATTTCACAATAATCCTTGGCCAGTTCACTAATATTTAAAGGGGCATTGGCTGCCATGGTTAAAGCTGGTGACAGGCAAAGAGCCAGTAATAAACGCTTCATAGTCATACCTCTGTTTGCACTCAATGAATAGTTATTCTAAATAATATCTAGAAATTACTATAGCAGATTAGGACTAAAACGGGGATGTTGTGTTGTATTTCGCACCATTTCATAAAAAAGAGCCAGTATAAATACTGGCCGCTATAAATTAGCAAAAGCAATGTAAATGAAAATTACGTTATATACTTTATCATATAACGATTAAGGGTAAAGCGATTTTAGTGAAGAGAGTGAAAATACCTTGTTAACTATGATCTTGATCAGGCTTTAGGGATATGAAGATAAAAGTTGGGAGGGAAGAGATAAGAAGCTGACTGTTGCTATAAAGCGACTGTCAGCTGCTGTGAATAATGGTGATTAATTATTTTTTAGCCAATGGCCGTGTTTTAAAACATCTTCAACAAGCTCATGTAAAACGATATGAGCTTCATTATCGTTATGAAAACCCTTAGTTGAGAAAGTTGTTGGCCCACTATCATGGGTGATCAATAAGTTACTGCTAGGGTAGACCTCTAAAACACGCGCTTTTAGCTCTGCACAAAACGCATCATAAGTTTTAGCAGGGAGCTGTTCAATTGAGTCATCAGATACTTTAATCGTAATTTCCATATGTTAACCTCTTGTCAATAAAGCGAATTTACGTTCAGTGTATTGTTATCAGAAAGTATAAGCAATATTCGTTTTTTGATTGTCATAATGTGATTTTAGGTGCTGAGTTTTTTTATGAAATAATAAAATAGCACTATTTTAAATTTAAAATAAAAATGGTTATTGCTTATTTTTAATTTAATTTAAAAGCAAGTTTTATATTTAAAATAATAAATTTAATTTAATTTTATGTAATGAATTAAGATTAACCATTAACTAAAATAGTTAATGGTTTAAATAATCAGCTAAAAATCAAACGATTGATTTTCTAAGTCGGGTAATTTTCTCTTGTTTTTATGTCTTTGATTTTTTTGATTATTTGATTTTTTCTGCATTTGGCTTAATTTGGTTTTTTGTATTTTTGGCGGTTAATGAACAGTGAGAAGAGAAATGAATTTACATTAAAGATAAAAAAATATAATTTCATGACAGATTGGATTTTACATTAATTATATTTTTGTTTTTATTTTAGTGGTTATATTTAAATGTTTAGCTGATATGGGGCAAAATTAATTGCTAACGAGTTACGTTAGCTTATTTAATAAAAAAGGAGAGTGATTTGATAGAATTTATAAATTCATTAACGAATATTATTTGGGGTTCGCTACTCATTTATTTGCTACTCGGTGCAGGGTTGTATTTCACGATTCGTTCAGGTTTTATTCAAATTAGGCATTTTAGTCATATGTTTGGTATTCTGAAAAATAGTAAACAATCTGATAGTTCTGGGATTTCTTCATTCCAGGCATTATGTACCAGCCTAGCAGCGCGCGTTGGAACAGGAAATTTAACGGGTGTCGCTATCGCATTAACAGCAGGGGGGCCTGGTGCGATATTTTGGATGTGGGTAGTGGCTTTACTTGGAATGGCAACGTCATTTGTCGAATGTACACTAGCACAGCTGTATAAAACAAAAGATGACCAAGGAAACTATCGTGGCGGGCCTTCTTATTATATGCAAAAGGGCCTGAATCAACGTTGGATGGGTATCCTTTTTTCTGTTTTTCTTATTATTGCATTTGGGTTAGTATTTAATGCCGTTCAGGCTAATTCAATCGCTCAAGCGACCGCAGTTGCTTTTGACTTCAACCCACTTTATGTCGGTATCAGCTTAGTTATTCTGAGTGGTGTGATTATTTTTGGTGGATTAAAATCAATAGCAAAAGTGGCAGAGCTTGTTGTACCTATTATGGCGCTCGCTTACCTGCTTTTAGCTTTCTGGGTTGTTGGACACCATATCGAACGCTTACCCGATGTGTTTATGATGATTATTCGTAATGCCTTTGGGCTACAAGAAGCTGCAGGAGGCGCAGTGGGTTATGGTGTCGCCCAAGCGATGACTCAAGGCATTCAGCGGGGCTTATTTTCTAATGAAGCGGGAATGGGGTCAGCACCAAATGCAGCAGCATCAGCCTCTCCTTACCCACCTCATCCAGCTTCCCAAGGATATATTCAAATGCTTGGGGTCTTTATGGATACAATCGTGATTTGTAGCGCAACAGCGATTATTATTTTATCGTCTGGGGTATTAGATAGTGGGGTTGATAAAATTAATGGCATTGAATTGACACAGTTAGCATTGTCATCAGCGGTGGGAAGTTGGGGGAGCACATTTATTGCGATCGCGATATTTTTCTTTGCTTTTACGTCAATCATTGCAAATTATGCTTACGCAGAAAGTAATATGATCTTTTTGGAGAATAACCATACTGCGGGGCTATTTATTTTCCGCATAGCGGCACTTGGTATGGTGATGTTTGGTGCGTTAGCTGAAATGCCATTTATCTGGAAGTTAGCTGATTTATCTATGGGGTTAATGGCTGTGACAAACCTCATTGCAATTCTTTTATTATCGGGGATCGCATTTAAACTAGCCAAAGATTACAACCAACAATTAGCCGCGGGGAAAATTCCCACATTTGATATCAACCAACATCCTGAATTAAAAAAACAATTTGAAGAAGGGATTTGGGAAAAAGATCAGGTTGAAAAATGGGTTGAAAAAGAAAGCTCCCGTTAATTAATAAGATATTAAATCATAAAATTCTTAGGTTAATACCTAGGAATTTTTTTTATGTAAAGAAAAGTACTTGCATTCCAATGTGTTGAGCTATAAGGTTTTTTAAAAGAATAACCATTTTGTTATCGGGCATATTGTTTGGGGTAACTGGCAGAGAAAATCATGAAATTAGGTCAATACGCAGCGACACTGTATGGGGTTATTTCTATCCTATTGTGGAGCACCATGGTTGGGCTGATCCGTAGTGTTAGCGAAAACTTCGGCCCTGTCGGTGGCGCGGCATTAGTGTATACCATTGGTTCGATTGTTTTAGTTTTAGCAATGGGCCTTCCAAAGATAAAACAATACCCTAAACGTTATTTATTTTGGGGGACATTACTGTTTGTTAGCTATGAAATATGTTTTGTGCTAGCACTGGGTTTAGCCAATAATCGTCAGCAAGCGATTGAGCTAGGAATGGTGAATTATCTATGGCCAAGTTTTACTATCGCTTTAGCTGTTTTTTTTAATCGCCAGCGTTTTACCGTATTACTTGCTATAGGGTTAATTCTTGCGTTTATGGGGCTTGTCTGGGTTATTTCTGGCGATCAGCCACTTTCCACTGAGTCTATTTTAGCCAATATTCAAAGTAACCCACTCTGTTATTTTCTAGCCTTTATTGGCGCGATCTTCTGGTCATTTTATAGCAATGTAACGAAACGTATTTCAGGTGGGCACAATGGAATGGTGTTATTTTTTATAATGACGGCAATAGGGCTGTGGATTCTCTATTTATTTAGCACACCAAGTGAATTTAATCTTACGACAAATAGCCTGACGCTTCTCCTTATCGCTGCTATTGCGACAGGTGGGGCGAATGCATTGTGGACTTTCGCTGTTATCAAAGGCAATGTGGCCTTTTTGGGCACACTTTCATATTTCACACCCGTTATTTCAACAGCCTTTGCATCCATTTTATTGAGTACTGCATTAACACTCGGTTTTTGGCAAGGGGTATTAATGGTAACAATTGGTTCAATTATTTGTTTTCTTGCGACCAGGCAAAAGCAGGTTAAATAGAGAGAAAACAGCTCAAAAGGTGGGCTGTTTTCTGTTTGATTTAGGGATTACACATTAATAAATTTATTTATGGCGATCGCCACACCATCTTCTTCATTGGTTGTGGTGACAAATTTTGCCATTCTCCGTATGGGCTCAGCCGCATTTCCCATCGCGACAGAAACGCTGGCATATTGCAGCATTTGAATATCATTATTTTGATCGCCAATACTCATGACTTTATCGGGTGTAAGGCCTAATTTTTCACAAATAATCTGAAGTGCAGCACCTTTATTCGCTGCTTTATTAGATATTTCAAGAAAATAAGGGCTGGTTCTCGTTAAGGCATAATTGTCGAAGACATTTTCAGGAATGTAACTAATACCCGTTTCTAGGGTTTCAGGATGGTCAATCATCATAAACTTCGTGAAAGCAAGGGACGTGTCCATTTCATTGACAGGACAATAAACCAATGGGGTATTAGTGAGATATGCATCCATCACAGTGTAGTGGCTAATATGACGATTAGCAGTGAACATTGTATTGTCCGCAAGTGCATGCATGTGAATACCTACATTTCTGGCAAGTTCTTCAAAATACTGAAAATCATCAAAATCTAACGGTACTTCCACTAAATGGCTGCCATCGCTAGCTTGATGGATAACACTGCCATTATTACTTATGCAATAATTATTAGCGGTATTTAAGCCTAACTCTTTAAGGTAAGGGGCGATCCCTGAAAAAGGGCGTCCTGATGCGAGTACAACATAAACCCCTTTTTGACTGGCTTGTATGGCGGCATCTTTAACTGCTGGGGAGATTTGGTGTTGGGGATTGAGTAATGTGCCATCTAAATCAATAGCAACCAGTTTGATAGACATCCACTGCCTCCTGAAGTTAATACATTACCACAGTACCTTACTCTAATTATTCGGAATGTAAATTATCTAAGTGGGTATAAATTAAGTTATGGATACGCAAAAGTGTCCTTGAACAGTGCATAATTTCAGCGGCTGTTCAAGGTATTAAACTGGATGCTTGGTTGAAATGACAATGTGTTAGAACATTAATTAGTAAATTCAAAGAATTAATGTGATTAACACATGTTCACTCATACTCTCGGGTTAAGTGCAGTGGTTGTTTTACATCGAGTTGAATTTGGTCATTTTGCCTAAAATCAAAGGGTGTAATGCCATACTCTTTACGGAACATATAGGTAAAGTGAGATTGGGAACCAAAACCAAAATCGAGAGCGATATCAAAGATAGATTGGCTACTATTACGTAATAAATTAACAGCCCCTGCTAAACGGCGCTGGCGAATGTATTTTCCTAAGGAAATTCCGGTGACTTCTTTGAATATTTTTTGCATATGCCAAAGTGAGTAGCCAGAGTAGGCTGCGAGCTCTTCTAGATGTATGACTCGACCCAAATGTTCTTCTATCCATTTACTCAACGCATAGACAAGTGCTAAGTGGTTATCTTGTGGCATCTCAAATAATTTCTTGTTTTACGGTAGTAGAAGTATACACAACTTCATTTCCCCATGACAAAGGCTGGTTGTGCGATATTCAGCAATTTTTGAATAAAAAAAGCACAAACAGAATAAGTTAACAAAGGATAGCGCTTAAAATAAGCATAATTATTGTAAAGATGTGCCAATTGCTTATTTTCCTCAAATTTCAAGTAATGAATTGGCGTACTATTCGCTATTCGAAAATTTACCCGCAATGCAGCCAAAATGCACAGTCATAAAATGATAGTGCATAAGCATTGTAATCATTTGAAAGATAAAAATCATCTTTGTTATTCTGAAGGAATGCCCAGTGTTCAGCCGTATCATTGTTATCACCGTGAGTGTTTTGTTAGTTTGCTTGTTTCTTTACTTACTTGCTATGGATAACGTGTGCGATCAAGGTGGAGATAACTTTATTGTTGGAATTTGTCGTGTAACCGACTTGTTACCATTTTGAATTTGCTTTTTAATGCACAATACTTGATATTGAAGCGCGATAATAATTATTCAGTATCGTTGCGTAATGGATGAATAAAGGTAGGCAATAAATCAAAAATACCTTTAAGTATTTTAAATGCAAAAACAGCATCATAAGAATGTGGTTTTAATAAGAAAATTCAAATAAACTTGTCCGATTATTATAATTTTGGACGATAAAAAGCAAGTAATAGGACAAAAGGGTAAAGTTATGGCGCAAGAGCAGCAAATGCTAAAGCGGGGATTGAAAAATAGGCATATCCAGTTGATTGCATTGGGGGGCGCCGTTGGTACAGGCTTATTCCTTGGGATTGCAACAACCATACAAATGGCAGGGCCATCTGTTCTTTTAGGTTATGCATTGTGTGGCGTTATTGCCTTTCTTATTATGCGTCAACTGGGCGAGATGATTGTTCAAGAACCCGTTGCAGGTTCTTTTAGCCATTTTGCCTTTAAATATTGGGGTGGTTTTGCGGGTTTTTTATCTGGCTGGAACTACTGGTTTATGTTTATTCTTGTCGGCATGACGGAGTTAACTGCGGCAGGGAAATACATGCAACATTGGTGGCCTGAGCTACCAATTTGGGTATCAGCAGTGATATTTTTTATCGCCGTTAATGCGGTAAACTTGATTAATGTTCGTTCTTACGGTGAAACTGAATTCTGGTTTGCATTAATTAAAGTGATTGCAGTTGTCGGTATGATTATCTTTGGTTGTTACCTCCTGCTAAGTGGTCACGGTGGGCCACAAGCTAAAGTGAGTAACTTGTGGGAATATGGCGGCTTCTTTGCGAAAGATTTTCATGGTCTCCTGATGGCACTTGCCATTATCATGTTTTCGTTTGGTGGTTTAGAGCTGGTGGGGATCACGGCGGCAGAAGCGGAAGACCCTGAAAAAAGCATTCCAAAAGCCATCAACCAAGTTGTTTACCGCATCCTGATTTTCTATATCGGTTCACTTGCAGTGCTGTTAGCGCTTTACCCATGGGTTGACCTTGATGGGAAAACGAGTCCATTTGTCTTAATTTTCCATGAATTAGGTGACTTGCTGGTTGCGAACACCTTAAACTTTGTCATCTTGGTTGCGGCGCTTTCTGTGTATAACAGTGGTGCTTACGCGACAAGCCGCATGCTATTTGGTTTGGCTCAACAAAATAATGCCCCAAAATTCTTATCTAAAGTGAATAAAGGTGGGGTTCCTATTATGGCATTGCTGGTTTCAGGTATTGCAACATCAGGTGGGATACTGATTAGCTTTGTGATGGAAGGAAAGGCATTCGAATTATTAATGTCTTTAGTTGTCACCACGTTGGTATTGAATTGGATTATGATTTGCGTCTCAAACTTGAAATTCAGAGCGGCAATGAATAAACAAGGTGTAGCAACTAAGTTTAAGAGTATCTGGTATCCATTTGGTAACTACCTGTGCTTAGCTTTCTTATTGTTAATTCTAGGGATTATTTTAACGATGGACGGGTTACGCGTTTCTGTTCTGATGATCCCGGTATGGATTGGTGTGCTGTGGATTGGCTATCAATTCTCTGGTGCGAAGAAGCAAGATGTCGCGAAACGCCAACAAAGCTAGAATTAAACGTTAAAAAAAGGCCAGTAGATAAAATCTCTGGCCTTTTTTGTATCACAGGGTTTTTACCACTGCCAACGCAACCAGGCAAATAGCACGTTTCCGTTATTGTAGGTTCCTGGAATATACGTTGCTTGAAGTGAAAGCCTGTCATATTCCACCGAAACTAAAGGAAGCGGTGCAGGGATTGGAATGTAATACATGTCCTTGCGTGCTGTGACACTTAGCGTGAAACCTGCTCCCATTCGAAAACCATCAAGATCGCCAGGGATCCACATTTTTTGGTAGGCGTAGCCACCAATTGGTTCCCAGTCGTTATGTGAATCTTTAAAGGCCATTGCATAAATAGCGTGCCAGTCATTATCTTCATCATAACGGTATTTACCAAAACCAATTCCCCAAGGACGTTCGTTGTATTCATCTGTTTTCTTCTTGTCATACATTGCACGGTTGTGCCATGTGACCGCAGGAACATACAGTTCATACTTATCGGAATCCCAAGTGGAACTGACATTCCCTTTGAAAGTATCCCAAAGATTGGTTGAGTGGTTTTGTGCCAATGCAGGTGTTGACATGCAGACGGATGCACCCATTAATATTGAGGCACCGATGACCCATTGTCTTTTTTTATAAACTCTCATTGAAGATCCAGTTCTTTATCGCTGATATAAATGATAATTAGCTCGCTAATGATTGTTAGATTAGCATTTTTATAATAATTATTAGCTGAATTATTTTAATTAAGATACACAAAAGATGACAGTATTTATTCAATTGTTAAGAAAAAATAATTAAGTGAGGCTATCCTAACAAGGTTATACAAGTAAAATTATTCATAGGGTATATATTAGCCTAAATTCACATTATTTCAGTGTATAGCTTTCCTAAAAAGTGTTCACGGAGGGCTTGAGCGATATTTTGAGGGGGAGGTCAGTTTCTAGACTTCGATTACATCATGGCTCGATAAGAAATGACGATTAGTACACATATTGCTTGTTACTAATAGATTGTAATTTCAAAATATTTTAGGCTTTTACGGTGTTGTTATTAATAATGTTGACGCCGTAGACATTTATGAGAAAAAACGTGCAAACAATTCAAAAAAGTATGACGGGCGTCAAACCAAGAAAGCGCTCAATGGGATGAAATGCGTCTATAGGCGGCATATTGACTGCCCAAGGTGTGCTACTGCACCTAGACATATAAGGAACTCCTATGATGAAGCGCCAAGAACCTTTAACCGATTACCAAGCCAAATGTTTGGCCATCGCCACGGATAAGTTATTATCACCCAGACAAAAAGCTAACTTTTTAGCCATTGAGGCGGAAAGCAATATCCCCTATCTTTCAATGAGCAAGCCCTTAACTGAAGCGTTAAATGAGCGTGTTATTTGCGACATGTATGAAGGGAATGCGCCTTATAAGCCTCGTTATGTTTTACCTGATTATGTGAAGTTTCTTAAACAGGGCTCCAGCTACTTAGAGTTAGCCCCAGCAGAAGACTTTGACGATGCACTTAATCATTTGATGATTATTTATAACCATGTGCCTTCTGTCACTGGATTCCCCGTTTTTCTTGGGTACCTTGATAAAATTTTAATGCCTTATGTGGGGGAGTTGACGGAAGAGCAACTTTATCCGAAATTAAAACGCTTTTGGGTAATGTTGGATCGCACGTTACCTGATGCATTTATGCACGCGAATATTGGGCCTGATGACAACATTATTTGTCGTCTTATTCTGCGTATTGATGCGGAATTAAAGCAGGTTGCGCCAAATTTAACGTTTGTTTATCACCCGCAAAGAACCCCTGAATCGCTTTTTTTACAAGCCATTGAGAACATTTGTGAATGCAGTAAGCCGCATATTGCCAATGACCTTGTGCATAGTGCAGCATTCGATGAGCAAGGTTATGGTATTGTCAGTTGCTATAACTCTTTGCCTGTTGCGGGTGGGGGGAGCACATTGGTGCGAATCAACCTGCGTGAAGTGGCTTTACGCAGCCAAAACTCCGATGATTTCTTACAAAATCAACTGAAAAAATATTGCGATTTACAAATGGAGCTCATCGAAACGCGCAGTGCGTTTTTATTTGAAGAGTCTAACTTCTTCCAAACTAGCTTCCTTGTGCACGAAGGATTGATTGAGCCACGGCGTTTTGCGCCGATGTTTGGTATTTTTGGTTTAGCAGAAGCCGTCAATCTGTTAATGGAAAAAGATGGGCGAAAAGGCCAATATGAGCCAAATTCACCCGCGTTGCCGTTATCTTATCAAATCAGTGAACAACTTGCTGATTATGTTGAGTCGACCCCCGTTAAATATGGTTATAAACAGCGGGCGATGCTGCATGCTCAATCTGGGATCAGTTCAGATATTGGCACCACGCCAGGAGCGCGGTTGCCTTATGGGGAAGAACCAGACCCCGTTTCACACATTCAAGCCGTCGCGCCGCATCATAAACACTACTTATCTGGGATCAGCGACATCTTAACGATCGATGAAACTATCAAGCAAAATCCGCAAGCGCTCTTGCAGTTGTGTAAAGGGGCATTTAGCTGTGGAATGCGTGAGTTTACGGCAAATGTGGCTAGCAATGATTTAGTGCGCGTTACGGGGTATATGGTACGTTTGTCCGATATTGAAAAATTCAAAACAGAAGGGTCGAGAAGTAATACCACATGGTTAGGGGAGGAAGCGACAAAAAATTGCAAAATTACGGCAAGGCAACAGCGAGTGATTAGCCATGAGCAATCGATGCGCTACACTGAATAAAATCATTCCCTTCTCGTGTGTTGATGGGCCTGGTAATCGGCAAGTTATTTTCTTGCAAGGTTGCAATTTGCGTTGCCTAAATTGCCATAACCCATACACCATGGCGTTGTGTGATGACTGTGGGGATTGTGTCGCTACCTGTCCCCATGATGGTCTATCCATGGTGGATGGTAAAGTCATTTGGGACAATGTGGCTTGCCAGCTTTGTGATACGTGCCTGCAAACCTGTACAAAAAACTCAAGCCCAATGACAATACCATTGAGCGTGAGCGAGGCCATCAGCAGCTTGAATAAAAATGTGATGTTTTTAAATGGCGTTACGATCAGTGGTGGGGAAGCGACAACCCAGCTTCCCTTTATTATTGATTTGTTTAAAGCCATTAAAGCATCACCATTACTAAATCATTTAACCTGTTTTATTGATACCAATGGTCATCTTGCAAAAGCGGGGTGGGCACGGGTGATAGACTACACCGATGGAGTGATGGTGGATTTAAAGGCCTGGAGCGATGAATGTGCATTACGATTAACAGGGAAAGATAATCAGCGCGTTTTTGAAACAATTCAATTATTAGCAAATGCAGGAAAATTATACGAACTGCGCTTATTGTATATTCCGCAGCAAACGGACTATCAAGAACACATCGATGTGTTGGCGGAATTCATCAACACATTGCCATCAGCAACACGAATAAAAATTAACGCATTTCAGCAGCACGGTGTTAAAAATGAAGCGGCAAATTGGCTCGCTGCCACGCAAACTGAAGTGGAGACGTTTGCGGCTCAGTTGCGCGCGCGCGGTGTTGAAAATATTCATTTACCGAATGTTTATTTATAAGACAAGCTGACCCTTCTGATATAAAAATACGGTTTTAATTCACTAACTCATTAAATTTCAGTCAGTAACCGCTGGCATTTGTTAAATGTTATGAGACAATTAACGCGGTTTTATTGTTTGTTATAAACCATATCTTACATCGATGATATTGACGTATTTTCTAATTAGAAAGGGGAGTCACTCATGCGTATTAATGCGTTAACCATTGCTGGAACAGACCCATCAGGTGGTGCAGGTGTCCAAGCGGATTTAAAAACGTTCTCGGCACTTGGGGCTTATGGAACCAGCGTGATGACAGCATTAGTGGCGCAAAATACGCGTGGCGTACAATCTGTTCAGGATTTACCTGCACAATTTGTTGCTGCGCAGCTTGATTCCGTTCTCAGTGATGTGCGCATCGATACTGCTAAAATTGGCATGTTATTTAATCAAGCCAATGTGGAGGTTGTCTCGAACGCATTGAAACAATATCCTATTCCGTTTGTGGTGTTAGATACCGTGATGGTTGCAAAAAGTGGTGATCCCTTACTGTTGCCAGAGGCGGTTGATGCTCTGCGCCAGCAATTATTACCATTAGTCTCATTAATTACCCCAAATTTACCTGAAGCGGCGGTATTATTAGATGAAAAAGTGGCGCAAACAGAAGGTGAAATGTTGGCACAAGGCTATAAGCTCCTTGAAAAAGGCTGCCAAGCTGTTCTGATGAAGGGGGGGCACCTGACAGATGCGCAAAGCCCTGACTGGCTAATTACCCCACAAGGGGAGTGGCGCTTTACTTCTGTACGTATTAACACAAAAAATACACACGGTACGGGCTGTACGTTGTCTGCGGCATTAGCGGCATTGCGCCCACGTCATCTTGATTGGCAGTCGACGGTGAGTGAGGCAAAAGCCTATCTGCAAGCTGCGCTAGAACAAGCTGATAGCTTGGAAGTGGGGCAAGGGATCGGGCCTGTTCATCATTTCCATGCATGGTGGTAACAAAACGAATATCAGGAAACTCGAGTCAGGTTTCCTGATATTAGACCGTTTAGGCTAACAAGTGGCATTGTGGTGGTAGTCTGCATTGTATGGCATTTGTTTGAACATGAAAGGTAAAGGAATCCCCTGATAACGGTTCTCCATCTAGGTTTAACACCATCGTGTGAGGGGAAGAAATTTTTACCCAGGTTAAGCTCTTTTCAATTAAATGCTCATTTTTATCCGTTGAAAATAAATTGCTTAATAAAGCGGGTAGTACGTCTCTTGAAGGGACTATCAGTAAATCAAGTTTGCCATCATTGATAAGTGCATGAGGGGTAAGTTGTTGGCCTCCACCCGCCTGTTTCCCATTGCCAATTGCGATAACCAGTGTTTCACCTTCCCAAGTAAAATTGTCTGATTCAATACGGCAGATATCTGTTTTTAGGGTATCTGGGCGTAAAAGGCCATTTATCACATAAGCCGCACCACCAAGTGCAGATTTAAGTGCTTCTGGCGTTTCTGTGGTGATCCGTGTGCCAAAACCCCCCGTTGCCATATTAATAAAAAAGTATTTTTCATTAACCTGAGCAATATCAATGGAAACGGCTTTGCCTTTCACTGCGAGGGAGAGTGCAGATTCAATATCTAAGGGAATATTTGCACTCGTTGCAAAATCATTTGCGGTGCCCATAGGGAGAATACCTAAAGTAGGGCGCTTTTCAGCAGGAAATTGCATGAGTGTACTTGCAACTGCATTGATTGTGCCATCTCCGCCAGCAGCAATGACAGTGGCAATATTATTCGCTATAGCATCGGCAATAAAATCATGAGTGTCTTGTATTTCCCATGGAATCCGCACTGTTATTAAATAATTTTCTTGGCGCAAATGGGCGATGGCTTTACGCAGATCAGGGTTATTTGATTGCTTGCCGTTGAGGATAATCATAGCTGACTGATATTTAATCATAAATACTCATCCATAGGGTTTATTATCTAAAATGAGTATAAGGGGATTTCATTTAAGAAAGGAAATGTTTTATCTTTTTTACAGAAGAGTGGGTCGGGAAGAGAAAAGGTTTAGATAAAAGAAATGGCTAGCTCAAGGGAGATTGAGCCAGCCAAGGAGGTGGTTCCTAGTCTTATTTTATGACTTTCTAGTTCTTCGTTTTCGATAGTGACTATACGATATTGAATAACCAATTGATGTGATCTGTTGCATAAAATTGGATATTAAGTGCACTGTTCAAAGAAAATGTCAATAACGAGAATGATTCTCAAATACGAAATGGCACTTAAAGTGAAATTGGTTTATCGATTACCGATAAAAAAGCCAAAAATTCAAATAACTAAATTATGAATTCTTGGCTAGGTCATCATGTATTTTTATCGAAAATTATCGCTAAGCGTTAGCTTGCAATGGGGTTTTCTGACTGAGTTTGGTGCGGGTCGCGGGTTGTTGTTCCTGCAAGGTTACGGATCAACAAACCAAAATTGACATCAACGTCTTCAGGAATAGGCAGGTATACTACATGGCCGTTACCTGGTGCGACATCAATGGCTTCACCTTTACGGTTCGTTAATGCATCGAGCATAAACACAATGTTACCTGCAGGTGTCATCATTTCTAAGCTATCGCCCACGCTAAATTTATTTTTTACATCCACTTCCGCAAGGCCATTAACACGCTTACCCGTAAATTCACCCACAAACTGCTGAGTATCTGACACAGAATAGCCGTATTCATAAGTTTGGTATGCATCATGAGTATGACGACGTAAAAAACCTTCGGTATAACCACGGTGAGCTAACCCTTCTAAGGTGGATAGCAACGTTGGGTCGAATGGTTTACCTGCGACAGCGTCATCAATCGCACGGCGATAGACCTGCGCAGTACGAGCACAATAATAGAAAGATTTAGTGCGGCCTTCGATTTTCAGTGAATGAACACCCATTTTAGTTAGGTTTTCAACATGTTCAATCGCACGAAGGTCTTTAGAGTTCATGATGTACGTGCCGTGTTCATCTTCAAACGCGGTCATATATTCGCCCGGGCGTTTGGCTTCCTCAATCATAAACACTTTATCCGTTGGCGCGCCAGCCCCTAATGTTGGGGCGATGTTTTGCACGGGAATGGGCTCATGAACATGAACAATATTGCCCACATCATCTTCTTTACCTTCTTCCACTTTATATTCCCAACGGCATGCATTAGTGCAGGTACCTTGGTTCGGGTCACGTTTATTAATATAACCTGATAGCAGGCAACGGCCTGAATACGCCATACAGAGTGCTCCGTGGACGAACACTTCCAATTCCATGTCAGGCACGTGCTGGCGGATTTCTGCAATTTCTTCCAAAGACAATTCACGGGACAAAATCACACGAGTCAATCCCATTTGTTTCCAGAATTTTACCGATGCCCAGTTAACCGCATTTGCTTGAACAGATAAGTGAATATCCATGTCAGGGAAGGCTTCACGCACCATCATAATCAGACCTGGGTCAGACATAATTAGTGCATCAGGGCCCATTTCGATAACAGGTGTTAAGTCACGAATAAAGGTTTTTAACTTGGCATTGTGTGGTGCAATATTGACCACCACATAAAATTTCTTGCCCAGCTCATGGGCTTCTTGAATGCCTTTAGCGAGGTTTTCGTGGTTAAACTCATTGTTACGAACGCGTAGGCTATAACGGGGTTGCCCTGCATAAACGGCATCAGCACCATAAGCGAATGCATAGCGCATATTTTTTAATGAACCAGCAGGGGATAAAAGTTCTGGTGTAAACATGGTTTGTCTCTATCTGATATCAAGTCAGCACCATTTCCGTGGAAATGGCGTATTAAGGGCGGTGATTTTAACGCTAATTGCGCCAAAAACCAAATATCCCTTAATAAAAGTACGTCTATTTAGCCTTTAAACATCATCCCAACGATAACCTAGTCCATAAATTGAACGAATAAAGGTTTTTTCGTTATCTAATGATTCTAGTTTTCGGCGTAAATTTTTTACGTGGCTGTCGATTGTGCGGTCTGTGACGACACGATGGTCATCGTAGAGAATGTCGAGGAGTTGATCACGGGAGAACACGGTGCCTGCATTATCGGAAAGAAATTTAAGCAACCGAAACTCAGCAGGGGTGAGCTCAAGTAATTTTGTGCCATAGCGCACTTGGAACGCATTTTCGTCAATAATCAATTGCGTTGAATGATGGGATTGAGATGGCTCATTGGCAACTTGGCAACGGCGTAAAATGGTTTTAACACGAGCAACCACTTCCCGCGGGCTAAACGGCTTACAAATATAGTCATCAGCACCAATTTCTAGCCCTAATAAGCGGTCGATTTCCTCCGTTTTTGCCGTCACCATCACAATGGGAACATCACTGAATTTGCGTAATTCACGGCAAACCGATAATCCATCTAAGCCAGGCAGCATTAAATCTAATAAAATCAGGTCAGTGTGGTTATTTTGCACATAAGGAATGACCTCATCACCACGGCTTAATAAGGTAGGGAGGTAATTCGCTGCTTGCAAGTAATCAAACAAAAGCTGGCCTAACTTGGGCTCATCTTCCACAATCAAAATATGTGCATTGTGATTTTCTGCCATGGTTAAATCCCTTTTTCCTGAAATTGTAGCGGTAAAGTGATGGTAATTTTGACACCGCCGAGGGATGAAGGCTCTGCGGTGATAGAACCATTATGCGCTTCAACAATATTATAGCAAATGGCTAACCCTAAACCAGAGCCGCCACTGGCGCGGTTACGAGAGCCTTCAGCACGGTAAAATCGCTCGAAAATATGTTGGCACTGCAGCGCGCTCAGACCTGGGGCGCTATCTTGCCAAACAATAGACAGCTGATGGTGTTGCTCTGTGACATCAATGGCAATTTTCCCACCTGAATCAGTATAGCGAAGGCTATTTTCCATCAAATTATAGAATAATTGGTTAATACGGTCTGGGTCAGCAAATACAGTGGCTTGTTCACTAAAGTGGCGTGAAACGGTTAATTGTTGGTCTTCAATACGCCAGCGAGATTGCCCGATGACCATATCCAATAAGGGAATAATATCAATGGGGTGTTTGCGATAGATCAGTGAACCACGGTCAGAAAGCGATAGTTGATGTAAATCATTTACCAATTTGATTAGCGTGTGAGTTTCATTGAGTAGGGAATTAATTGTTTCGGGTGTTGCTTGGCGCACGCCATCTTGTACCGCCTCTAATTCACCGCGTAAAACGGATAACGGCGTGCGTAACTCGTGAGAAATATCTGCCATATAATCACGGCGCATTTGCTCATTTTTTTCAAGGGTAGAGGCGAGGTGGTTGAAATCTTTCGCTAATTGACCAAGTTCGTCGCGGCCTTCTTCAGGTACACGGGTGGTAAAGTCACCACGTGCTAACTGATTCGTGCCTTCGAGTAACCGTTTGATGGGTTTTAAAAAACTCCGAGCCAGAAAAATAGTGGCTATCAGTGCCACAAACAGGGAAAGCCCTGCGATCACCCAACTAGTATACAGTTGTTTGCTGTCAAAGCGACGGTCAAGCGCGCTGCTAATACCATCTTCATAGCTGGCAACAAGCCAACCAACGGTGTTGCCATCATCGGTGATAATTGGCTCTCGGATTACTTTGCTTGGCAGCGGGGTGTCCTTACCAAAAATTAGTCTATCTTGCGTGTCATAAACCCAAAATATTGTTCTCCATCGCTGGCGCATCGGGCCTCGATGTTGTTGGTGCTCAACAGCGCGCAAAATGCGGAAAAAAGTCCGCTCATCACCTAATAAAAAGCGCCAATTGCCCATTTCTTGATATTGCTCCGCAAGGGCGGCAGAGACTTGTTCCACCCGCTGTTGATCATTTTCTTTAATATAATCAACAAAGCCGTGTTGAAAACTCATGCGTACGCCTTGGTGCATGATCACCACAAGCAGCAAGCAGGTGGCGAAGATAGCCAGAAACAAGCGGGTACTCACACTGTTAAACCTAAGCTTCATGGTGTTTCTCCGTTTTAAGGCGTGACGCTGCCTTTTTGCTTGCCCAACGTTGCCTCAAGCTATCAAAGCTTAAATAGACCACTGGCGTGGTGAATAGTGTGAGCAGCTGGCTCATGATTAAACCGCCAACGATGGTGATCCCCAGCGGTTGGCGTAATTCTGCACCATCACCACTGCCTAAAACTAAGGGTAAAGCACCGAAAATCGCTGCTAGTGTGGTCATCAAAATGGGGCGAAAGCGCAATAAACTGGCGCGAAAAATGGCTTCTCGAGCCGTTAAACCCGCAGTTCGTTGTGCTTGAATAGCAAAGTCCACCATGATGATGGCGTTTTTCTTCACGATGCCAATGAGCAACATAATGCCAATTAAGGCGATTAAACTAAATGGCGTATCAAATAATTCTAAGGCTAATAATGCACCGACCCCTGCAGACGGTAGGGTGGACAAAATTGTCAGTGGGTGAATGTAGCTTTCATACAAAATACCGAGCACTAAATAGACTGTGACGATAGCTGCTAAAATTAAAAATAGCTGTGATTTCAAGGTTTCTTGGAAAACCTGCGCGGTGCCTGCAAAAGTCCCCCGTACAGTAGAAGGCACTCCAAGAGCTGTCATTGTTTTTTCAATTTCCACCATTGCATCATTTAGCGTATAGCCATCCGCCACGTTAAAACCGATCGTGGATGCGGCTGATAACCCTTGGTGATTCACACTAAGTGGCGCGTTGGCAGGTTGCCAGCGAGCAAAATAGGAAAGGGGGATTGCTTGCCCTGTTTTGTTAATTACAAACATGTTATCAAGGGCGCTTACATCTTGGGTATATTCAGGCGCGACTTCCATCACCACTTTATATTGGTTCATGGCTTCATAAATTGTTGAAACTTGACGCTGACCAAAGGCGTTATTCAGTAAACTGTTGGCTTCACGTACATCTATTCCTAATTGTGCCATTAGGTCTCTGTCATAGGTGATGGCCATTTCTGCGCCTTTGTCTTCTTTATCAGAGTTCACATCCGTTAATTGTGGAAGCTCACCTAATGCTTTACGGATGGCGGGCTCCCAATCTCTTAGCGCATTAAGTTCATCAGCAAGCAAGGTAAATTGGTAGCTGGCATTTGCTTGGCGACCGCCGACACGGATATCTTGCACTGGCATCATAAATAAGTTTGCCCCTGGCTCATTGGCAAGCTTGGTGCGTAAACGGTTAATAACGGTCGCTGAATTTTCAGTGCGCTCCCCAAGGGGTTTCAGGGAGATATACATAAAACCACTGTTAACGCGGCTGCCACCCGTAAACCCCGTTACATTATCGATAGCGGGGTCTTCTTTCACCTGCTCCATAAAGCGGGTCATTTTTTCTTTCATTGATTGGAACGAAATACTTTGGTCAGCACGGACAAAGCCCAATACTCGACCAGTATCTTGTTCAGGGAAAAAGGCTTTAGGAACAGTAATATATAAATAAACATTAAGCCCAATAGTGGCAAACAAAATCGCTAATACGCTACGGCGGTGGTTTAACACCCAGTTTAGTGCAATACCATAGCGTTCTTGAACCCACAGTAAGATACGACCAAAGCCACGGTGTTTGGCTTTACTATTTTTTCCCCGCTTTTTAAGCAAATAGGCGCACATCATGGGGGTCAGAGTGAGGGAAACAATTAATGAAATCCCAATTGCGGTTGCAAGGGTAATGGCAAATTCACGGAAAAGCCGCCCAACCAGCCCATCCATCAAGAGGAGAGGGATAAACACTGCAACCAAGGATATACTCATGGAGACGACAGTAAAGCCGACTTCATGCACCCCTTTGACTGCAGCCATAAAGGGCTTCATGCCATTTTCAATATGACGGGAAATATTCTCCAAAACCACAATTGCATCATCGACCACAAAGCCCGTAGCAACGGTCAATGCCATCAATGATAAGTTGTTAAGACTAAAGCCACATAAATACATGGCAGTAAAAGTACCAATTAGCGAAACAGGTACGGCAATAGCGGGAATTAAGGTAGCACGTCCAGAACGTAAGAATAGCAGTACCACCAAAATAACCAATGCGACGGCGATTAACAGGGCACGTTCCACTTCTGCAAGGGAAGCGCGAATGGTCGGCGTTCTATCTTGTGCGACTTTGAGGTCAATGGCGGCAGGGATCATGTCCCTAAATTCAGGGATTTCAGCCCGTATACGATTGACGGTTTCAATAATATTGGCACCCGCCTCACGGCGGATCACAATCAAGATGGCGGGCTTGCCATCTGCCATTCCAGCTGCACGGACATTCTCAATAGAATCTTTGACATTGGCAACGTCACTGAGCTTAACTGCATTGCCTGCCTTATAGTGCACAATAATTGGCCGGTAATCTGCCGCTTTTTTTAACTCATCGTTGGTTTGTACCTGATACCGTTTTTCGTCATCGTTAATGTAGCCTTGGGGTTGGCGCACGTTAGCACTACTGATGGCTGAGCGCACGGCATCAAGGGATACGCCTTGGTTGAATAACGCTGTTGGGTTTAATTCCACACGTACTGCGGGAAGTGAACCACCGCCTACAGAAACCTCACTAACGCCTTCAATTTGTGCAATACGTTGGGCAAGGCGTGTCGAGGCGATATCATAAATTTCCCCTGTTCCTAAGGTCTGCGATGTCATGGTTAAAATCATGATTGGCGCATCGGATGGATTCGATTTGTAGTAGCGTGGGCGACTGGGCATACCGCTAGGCAGCAGGGTTTGGGCGGCATTAATGGCGGCTTGGACTTCCCGCGCCGCGTTATTGATATCTTTATCAAGATTAAATTCGAGGGTGATTGTGGTGCGACCCAGTGCGCTGCTTGAAGTCATCTCGCTGATCCCTGCTATGCTGCCTAATGAACGCTCTAAAGGCGTTGCAACGGAAGATGCCATGGTTTCAGGAGATGCGCCAGGAAGTGACGCTGTCACGTTAATCACAGGGTAGTCCACTTGGGGAAGCGGCGCGACAGGTAAAAAGAGAAAACTTAATGCACCGCACAAGGTGATCGCTACACTAATCAGTGTGGTGGCAACGGGGCGGCTAATAAACAGGGCGAAAAAGCGTTTCATTACGATACCTGCGCCTTATTTATTTGACGGCGTGCTTTTAGGTAATGTGACAAACGGTCAAATAACAAATAAATCACAGGGGTCGTGAATAACGTTAATATCTGGCTCATAATCAAGCCCCCTACCATACAAATCCCCAGCGGTTGGCGCAACTCGGCACCTACACCCGTACTGAGCATTAACGGCAATGCACCTAGCAATGCAGCCATTGTTGTCATCAATATTGGGCGAAAACGTAATAAACAAGCTTGATAGATGGCATCATACGGTGACATGCCTTGTTCTCGCTCTGCGGCTAGAGCAAAGTCAATCATCATGATGGCGTTCTTTTTCACGATACCAATCAATAAGATAATCCCTATTACCGCGATAACATCGAGGTCTTTTCCTGCCATCATTAAGGCGAGCAGTGCACCTACGCCCGCCGTGGGTAAGGTCGAAAGAATGGTAATGGGGTGAATAAAGCTCTCATATAAAATACCTAGCACGATGTACATCGCCACAATCGCGGCTGCGATTAGCCAAATGGTGCTGCTTAATGCAGCTTCAAAGGCTAACGTCGCGCCTTGGAATTGCGTAGTAATGGATTTTGGCATCGAAATTTGTGATTCCGCGTGCTTAACCGCATTGACTGCGGATTCTAAGGATGCGCCATCGGCCACATTAAATGAGAATGTCACAGCAGGGAATTGATCAAGGTGATTAATCGCCAATGGGCCATAGCCTTCTTGAATGTTCACTAAGGTACTGAGTGGCACTATGGCGCCATCGGTACCTTTTAAGCGAATATCGTTCAGGGCATCCATACCATCGCGGGTTTGCGTATCATGCTCTAAAATGACGCGATATTGATTCGATTGGGTATAAATGGTTGAAATCATGCGCTGACCAAAGGCATTGTACAGCGCGTTATCGATGGATGACATGGTAATGCCAAAACGGCTTGCTGTATCGCGGTTAACATTCACATAAGCGACTAACCCTTTATTTTGCCAATCACTACTCACATCCGTTAACTCAGGTTGCTGTTCTAACTCACTCATCAACTTAGGCACCCAAGTCGATAACTCATCAAGAGTACTTGCTTGCAAGGTGAATTGATATTGAGTACGAGCCACTTGCGTATCAATGGTTAAATCTTGCATTGGTTGTAGGTATAAATTCACTCCCGCAATGTTATCTACGGATTGTTGCAGACGAGCAATAATAGCAACGACGCGATCTTCACGCTCATCAAGGGGTTTTAAGGTAATCTGAAGGCGCGCATTATTCAGTGTTGCGTTTGTGCCATCGACGCCGACGTAGGTGGTGACGTTATCAACGGCAGGGTCGGCGAGGAGCTTGTTCGCGACTTCTTGCTGCTTTTGTGCCATCGCAGAAAACGAAATGGATTGCCGACTTTCAATGGAGCCTTGAATAATGCCGCTGTCTTGTAATGGGAAGAAGCCTTTTGGGATCCACATATATAACAAGACGGTGAGTACCATAGTACCAAGCGCAACGGACAGCGTGAGCCACTGGTGGTTTAAAATTCGCTTCAGCCAAATGGCATAACCTGCCACCATGCGGTCAAAGAATCGCTCACATGCTAACTCAAAACGGTTATGTTTATGCTGCGACTCTGGTTTTAATAACCGCGCACACATCATTGGGGTTAGCGTGAGGGATACCACCGCTGAAATCAAAATGGCAACAGCAAGGGTAATGGCAAATTCACGGAATAAGCGGCCAACAATATCCCCCATAAATAACAGCGGAATTAACACAGCAACAAGAGAGAAGGTTAGGGATATGATGGTAAAACCAATTTCCCCCGCGCCTTTTAATGCCGCAACCAGCGGTTTATCCCCTTGTTCTAAATAGCGGGAGATATTTTCGATCACGACAATGGCATCGTCCACGACAAAGCCTGTAGCGATGGTTAGCGCCATTAATGTTAGGTTATTCACGGAGAATCCGCAAAAATACATCACCGCAAAGGTGCCAACCAGGGAAAGTGGCACTGCGATACCTGGAATTAACGTGGCAATCCCGTTGCGTAAAAAGAGATAAATGACCATGACAACCAGCGCGATGGCTAACATCAACTCAAATTGCACATCATTGACTGAAGCGCGGATGGTACTGGTTCTGTCCGTTAAAATATCGACATTAACGGATTTAGGGAGGCTCTCAATAAGTTCAGGTAATAATGTACGAATAGTATCCGTGGTTTCAATTACGTTCGCACCAGGTTGGCGCTGAACGTTAATCACGATCGCTTGTTCGTTGTTTGCCCATGCCCCGAGATATGCATTTTCAGCACCTTCTTTGACGGTTGCAATGTCGCCAAGGCGAACAGGTGCACCATTTTGGAATGCAACAATTAACTTACGGTAATCATCGAGGGATTTCATTTGGTCATTGGCGGAAAGGGTCACCGCGCGAGTTGGGCCGTCAAAACTCCCTTTAGCAGAATTGACGTTGGCATTATTAATCGCGACACGAATGGTTTCGCTGTCCAGCCCTTTGGCTGCCATCGCTTGAGGGTTAAGATTCACCCGCACAGCAGGGCGTTGACCGCCAGCGAGTGTCACTAAACCCACACCATTAACTTGGGAGATTTTTTGTGCGATCCGCGTTTCAATAATATCTTGTACTTGTGTCAACGGCATGGCATCGGATGTCACCGCTAACGTTAAAACAGGCGGGTCTGCAGGATTCACTTTGTTATAGATGGGGGGGTAAGGTAAATCCGATGGCAGTAGACTGCTGGCGGAATTAATCGCGGCTTGTACTTCTTGTTCAGCAACCTCTAACGGCAATGAAAGCTGGAACATCAAAGTGATCACAGACGCGCCACCTGAGCTCTGGGATGACATCTGTTTTAAGCCTGACATCTGCCCGAATTGGGTTTCTAGAGGGGCTGTAACTGCGGAGGTCATGACATCAGGACTTGCGCCAGGATACAGCGTCACGACCTGAATGGTGGGGTAATCGACCTCAGGTAAAGCGGAAACGGGTAAGAAGCGATAGCCAATAATCCCTGCCAGTAATATAGCCACCATGAATAAGGTTGTTGCAACTGGGCGCAAGATAAATAGGCGAGATGGGCCGCCACCTTTTAACATTTCAGGCCGCATTATGCTTTCTCCGCACGAGTCGGTTGACCTTTACGGGGTTCTTTGTCTTTTTTCGCTAAGCTTTCAGGGGTAACGACTTCAACTGTTGTACCATCGGTGAGCTTATCTACACCGTCTGTAATCACTTTTGTGTTGGCGGCTAAACCACTTTCAATCACTACCTGTTGGCTATCTTGCATCCCTACAGTGACGGTATGCTTGCTCACTTTGTTATCCTCACTGAGAACCCAGACATAATGGCCTTCATTACCCATTTGTAAGGCTGCGGTGGGGATAACTACAGCATCTTGTAGGGTTTCGACTTGCATCTTCACATTCACAAATTGGTTCGGGAACAATTTTTGTTCCTCATTGGTGAAGCGTGCTTTAATTTTCAGTGTGCCTGTTGCCGCATCAATTTGGTTATCGGTACTGAGCAGTTCGCCACGAGCAATCAGGGCAATGTTATTACGATCCCAAGCTTCAATCAGGACATTTTTACTGTTCGCTTGGGCTTGCTGGATTGCGGGGATATCCCCTTCAGGTAAGGCAAACAATACATCTGCGGGCTGCGTTTGGGTGATCACAACAATCGGTGTTGATGTTCCCGACGAGACAAAATTACCCACATCGACTTGTTTTAAACCTACACGTCCAGAAATAGGGGCTGTGATTTTGCTGTAAGTTAATTGCAACTTAGCACTGTCGACAGCGGCTTGATCGACTTTAATACTGCCTTGAGCTTGTAATACTAATGCACGTTGGTTATCCAGTTCTTGTTGTGAAATGACTTTTGTACCCGCTAATTTTTGGTAACGGGCTAAATCCAGTTGAGCATTGGCGAGTGTTGCCTTGTCTTTTGCGAGCTGGCCTTCAGCTTGGGCTAATTGTACCTCAAATGGGCGAGGGTCGATTTGTGCGAGCAAATCCCCTGCATTGACGTATTGCCCTTCAGTAAAATAGAGCTTCATCAATTGCCCTTCAACGCGGCTGGTTACTGTCACCACATTAGCGGCTTGGACCGTTCCTAAGCCCGATAAAAACCGTGGAACCACTTTTTGTTCAGCGACAGCAAATTGTACTGGTGCTAAAACGCGAGGAGGGCGGCCCATTGCACTGCGTTGTGAATTGGGTTTGGCAACCGCGCTTGAGTTAGGCGTATCTGCGGTTTTTTCTTGATTGTAAAAATACCAAGTCGCTCCAGCGGCCACAATGATGGCAACAAAAATAGCAGAGCGAGTAAAAGATTTGCGGCGATTTTGCTTATTCATTTTTGGTCATTCGCTTAACTCAAAAGAGTGGATAAAATTAGTCTGGCTGTGAGGCAAAAAACTAACTGAAAAGAGTCAGTTACACATATTAATAGTTTAGCCTGATAGGCACAAAGAAAAATGGAGGAATTATGAATAAGTGTCAATTTATGTACGTACCACTAGCTAGTGGTTTGATGCAAAGGAAGGATGATACATTTCGGAATATCTCCAAGCCGAGGTGAGTACTGTTTTTTTGTTTTTATATTCCGTCGGTTATGGTTATTTCAACGTCATTTAAAAATGAATTATTCAGAATTATATAAATAAAAAATTAGTTTATGCGATTTAAAACGCATAAAGTTTAAGTGCTGGTCGATATGTACCATTGTTAGGTTTTACGTATAAAACTAACTTATTAAAATGGAAAATAACTGAAAAAAATGTTACCGATAATACAGAGATGCAAATTCAAACGGTTACTTAAAATAATAATATAGCCATTAATTATGTAATGGATGTTTTGGTATGCTATTTATGGCATTGATATTTTAGTAATTCATTGATAGTAGTCTCTGTTTTGGATGGAAGAAGGCTAATGGGTAACGAATAATAAGGTTTAATTTATGAACTATTCAGTCGATTCGAAAAGAAAAAATTATATTAATAAACTTATGGAAATAGAAAATAAGTTATTAAATCTCGATGAAAATATTAAGCTTCTTGAAGATGAGCTAGTATCTTACGCGTTAAGTGTAGATAGATATTTGGTGGATATCTCAGTGTTAAACACACAGGGGGATGTTAAATATAAAAATAACTCAGATTATTATGATTTGATTTTTGATATCAAAAAAGACTATTACGGTAATTTAAATAACTTTAAGTTCACCTTGCTTCATGCAAAAGATTTTATCAGGGTAATTCGAAATCAAGTTTGCTGTGCATACGATAAAGAAAGAACTAAATACGATTTATATTTTGATTTTTCAGATGATAAAACGTCATTAGTTGAGGATTATACAAAAATAATCAATAACAGATATGCACCAATATCTATAATGGAACCATATGAGAAAGAGCTTTTATTATTGGTAATTAACAGTAATGAGCAACTGAAAATGGCTTCAGATCAATTGATTGCAGATATAATATATATTGAGAATGAAGTGAAGGGACTTACATCTAATATACCATATAAAGGCCATAATCATTTAGAGGCATTATTGAGTGAGGTCATGCAATTAAAGACTGAGATGAAAGGCTTATCTGAGAAGATAAAAAATGAAGGTGCAAATACGCAAGATACAGAATTATTTATTGCAAGAAATAAAGATTACGAACAACGACAGGGCTATCTAGATAGTCTGATCATGAGAAGCGAATTCAATCATAATAATAAAGAATTAAGTAAGGGTGATACTCGAGTATATCTAGATAAAATTATTTCACTAATGAGTAGTATTGATAACGGTGATACAGTTATCGCTCGAGATCAACATAATTTAGTAAGACCACTAGACAAGCTTTTGTACGGTCAGAGGAGTTAGCATAAAGAGGCCCCTGTTTATTAAGAATATGAGGGGCCATTTAAGTTTATATTTTATTAATTTGTTGCTTCGGAATTTAAGACAGGTACACGCTCATCATTTTTATTGTTATTGACCGTCCACCCCTTCCAAGAAAGAGGAATGAAGGCAACGGCAACGGCTAACAATGACACGCCTGCCACATAATACGCAGGCGCCATGTGAGATTGTTGCAACCATGCGCCTGTTAAAATTGGTGTTAAACCACCAAAGATGGCGTAGGCAACGTTATAAGCGAATGATAAACCTGAATAACGAATTTCAGGTGGGAATGCACGCGTGCTGATAATTGGCGTTGTTGCAATCGCACCGACAAAGAAACCCATCAAGCCATAGTTAAAAATTAAGGTGTTGGCGGCAATATCCGTTGATAAAGATGAATAGAAATAAATCGCGGTGACTGCTAATCCGCCCCATGACAAGGTCATAGAAGTACGAGTACCTGTTTTATCCCCTAACCAACCCCAAAAAATACAGCCTAACGTCAGGGTTAATGTGGCAGCACAGTTGGCTTGTAACGCAATATTACGGTCAATATTGTAGATGCCTTTTAAAACCACATCAGGTGTCATCAAAATCGTCACAACAATCGCCGTTGATAATGACCATGTCAGCGCTGCAGTGATCATACAGGCTTGCTTATGGGATTTAATGACCGTTTTTACAGGTAATTCTTGAGATAACGCTTTCTTCGCAGCTAACTCCCTAAAAATAGGTGTTTCTTGCAAGAAACGACGTAAATACACAGAGATAAAGCCAAAGATACCGCCCAAGATAAACGGAATACGCCATGCGAAGTCATGGACTTCAGCAGTCGTGTAAGTGCGCTCGATAATGATAGCCACGATGGAACCTAATAAGATACCACCAGTGATCCCTGACGTTAATGTGCCAACACCTAAGCCGTAACGCTGTTTTGGCGTATGCTCCGCGATAAATACCCATGCCCCTGGCATTTCACCACCGATAGCGGCACCTTGCATGATGCGCATTAACAATAATAACAGTGGCGCTGCGGCACCAATGGTTTCAAATGTTGGCAAGAAACCAATCACGAATGTTGGAAATGCCATCAAGAAAATACTCAAGGTGAACATTTTTTTACGGCCAATTTTGTCACCAAAGTGAGCCATAATAATACCGCCAAGTGGGCGAGCAAGGTAACCCGCTGCAAACAAGCCAAGTGTCGCCATTAGCGCGAGAAATTCATTATCCCCAGGGAAAAAGAGCTGAGAAATAATTTTCGCGTAGAAGACGAAAATAACGAAATCATAAAATTCCAGTGTGCCGCCTAAAGAGGACAAGCCTAAGGTTTTATAATCTTCTTTGCCCAACGGTCGTGCCGAGGGCTGGCTGGTTGTTTGCGATGTCATAATACTATCCTTCTAAAATACCTGAAAATATTCACGATGATATAAATTCAGGGTAACAAGCATTTACTCAAAATAATGAGCCAATCATATTTATTGGGTGCAGATAAGAGGTCGAAAACGTTGGATGGGTATAACGTAGTTCAATACACAGTATCTTTTTGCATGCCTTATTTATAGCAGGAAATTCTATATTCTGTAAACCGCAACACCAAAAACAAGCATAACATTCTTATTAGTTTTCTTTGTTAGGGTTTAATATCTGATGCGGCTTTAAATAACCTTATATGATGTTAATAATCTGCATTTTGCAGAATATCGTATATTTAAAATAGTAATATATTTAGTTAATTATGATTAATTTAATAATTTCTTACTATTTAATGTAATGAAATAAACACTAAATATAATTATTTGAATGGTAATTTTAATCTATAAAATAGATGAACTTGCTAATAAAATAGTAAATACTTTGCAATGCAATGAGTTTTCTACGTTAAGTTTGAAATGTTTGTGTGGTTTTTATTGGAAATGGCGGAGTTTTATAAATCGTGCATGCTCAACGCTCTCGCTGAACATGCACGAACAAAGATTATACTAAGAATAGGGTAGCGAGGCCGAGGAAAATAAAGAAGCCGCCAGTATCGGTGATAGCTGTAATCATTACGCTAGAGCCAATAGCAGGGTCTTTCCCCATTTTGATCATAATAAGTGGGATAAGCACACCCATTATTGCCGCCATCAATAGGTTTAGTACCATTGCAAGCGTCATCACTGCACCCATGGCAAGATCGCCATAGAGGAAATAGGTGACTACCCCCATGATACCGCCCCAGACAATACCGTTGATAAAGGCGACACCCAGCTCCCTGAGCATTAAGAAGGAAAAGCTACCACTTTGGATCTGGTGGAGTGCGATCGCACGCACGATCATGGTGATAGTTTGGTTCCCTGTATTTCCGCCAATCCCAGCCACAATAGGCATCAAAGTGGCGAGAGCAACCAGCTGAGAGATGGTGTCTTCAAACACACCAATCACACGGGATGCAACGAAAGCAGTACACAAGTTGATGGCCAGCCATGTCCAACGGGTTTTAACCGCTTGGCCTACAGGTGCAAAGACGTCTTCTTCAGGGCTTAACCCCCCCATACGACGGATGCTGTTATCATTTTCTTCGCTAATATTATCAACGATGTCTTCAACCGTCAGACGACCCATCAGTAAGCCATTGCTGTCCACAACGGCAGCAGAAATTAAGTCATACCGTTCGAACGCGCTCGCTGCATCTTCCCCTTTTTCATCAGGCAGGAAGGTAACCGTATCCGTTTTCATGACGTCGGCGACGATTTTATCGGGTGATTGTGTCAAAATGGTGGTTAGAGGTAATTCCCCTTGCAGATAATTGTTGTTATCTACTACGAAAATTTTATCGGTGGCTTCTGGAATTTTGCCGCGTTGGCGTAAGTAACGTTGTACTGTTTTTAAGGCTACGTTTGGACGAACGGTGACGAATTCGAAATCCATCATTTGGCCGACACTGTCTTTTGCGTATTGTAAAACTTCGCGAATACGGCTGCGTAGGCTTGGTTCTAAATAGGTTAACAGGCGGCGCATGGTGTCGCGCGGAAGATGTTCGGCAATGTAGGCTTGTTCATCCACATGTAAGCTAGCGACCGCGCGTAGCAGTTCTCTATCCGACATGTCTTTAATCAGGCTGTCCCATACAGAGACAGAGGCCTCGACGAGTACTTCACCGCGCTCGTTATTATCGACTAAACGCCATAAAGCGAGACGTTCATCGTAGGGTAACATTTCTAAAATATCGGCGATATCCGCGGTGTGTAAATCGAGAAGTAATTCTTTAACAGTACTGATTTTTTCACTAATTGCTTTGTCATCAATACTGACGTGTTGATCATTTTCAACAAGTGCGTGGACGAATTCCTCGTCATCTAAAAAAAGCGTCAGGATCTGCTGGCGAATGTGTGCCAGCTTTTGTGAGTGCGGGTTAACTATTGGCCCCACATCGTTTGAGAAAGCAGATTGTGACATTTTAATCCTTAAAACAATAGCCGCGCCGAAGCGCGTTTTATTAATTCGTCTGTGAGCGGACGAAATTTATTATCATTATTGTCGCCCATTTGAATAATATATCAAATAGTCGCACCAAACAGGCAGTGATTTCCGCGTTTAGCGTGAAAAAAACAAGAAGAAATCACCACAATAATGGCTGAAAGTTATTTATTCTCCGCGCATATACTTAATGACCAACCAGGAACATCTTCCCAATAAGCACTTTCTTTTTCTAAATCCAATAACATCAAGGCATTTTGCTCAAGATATTCTGCAGGTAAATAAAGTGTCCAATATCCATCGTCTGTTTCGATGCGCAAAGATGATGGAATGGTGGTGGATTGACGTTGATTATTTAATAAAATAGCGAGCCGCAAAATTTGAATTAACGGCATAAACTGTTTGCGTTTAAATAGGTTAAACTTAGGAATATCATCGTATTTTATGGCTCGGCGATGATTTCTCACTAGCGTAGCTAACAACAGTTGTTGTTCTTGGTTAAAGCCAGGCAAATTGGTATTTTGCAAAATATAAGCGGAGTGGCGATGCATACCACTATGGTTAATGCTTAATCCAACTTCATGAAGCATCACTGCCCAAATTAAAATAGACTCTAATTGTGGATTGATTTGTTTAGGATTTTGTTGACCCCATTGGTAATAAAGTTCTTCCATGGTTTTCAACACCCGTTTTGCTTGTTCTCTATCAATATTGTAGTGCTCAGCAAGGCTTAAAGCAGTACGTTGGCGAATATCTTGGTGGCGAAAACGGCCCTCCATTTCATATAAAACCCCTTCGCGCAGTGCGCCATCCGATAATCGCAATTCTTTAATCTCTAATGAGTCAAAAACCGCCAGTAAAATCGCTAAGCCAGGAACAAAAACCTGTTTGCGTTCATTGGACAGTCCAGGAATATCCAGAGAAGAAAAAGTTTTATATTTCAACGCCATATTTTTTATTTCAGTAAGGCGTTCACGGGTAATCATGCCGTCTTTGTAACCAAGTTCCACTAAAACCCCGTGTGTTGCTTTAATGGTCCCCGACGCCCCCATTGCGACATCCCATGTGTATTTTTTAAATAGAATGGCAGTGCTTTCTAATTTTAAACAAGCCGCAAGGTAAGCACGGTTAAAAAATTCGGGTGTGATAGTTTCATTGTGAAAATAGTTTTTTGCAAAGCTGACACAGCCCATTCGGCGGCTTTCAATCAATAAGGGTTCAAATTTTTCACCGATAACAATTTCGGTCGAACCACCACCAATGTCTAAAACCAGTTTACGACCTTTTTCTGGCTGGGTATGTTCGACACCCATAAAAATTAAACGGGCTTCTTCTTGCCCTGAAATAATTTCAATAGGATAGGGAATGATCTCTTTTGCGCGTTGCAAAAAATCTTTCACATTGGTGGCGACACGTAAGGAATGGGTGCCCACAATGCAGACGTTATCGGGGGAAAAGCCTTGCAGGCGTTCGGCGAATAGTGCTAAACAAGAAAGCCCGCGTTCCATCGCTTCTTCACTTAATTCATTGGTATCGCTCAGTCCATCAGCAAGGTGAACACGTTTTTTTAGGCGGGTAAGTACTTGAAGCGCACCATTGACAACGCGCGCAATCACCATATGAAAGCTATTTGAACCTAGGTCAATGGCCGCAATTTCTTGGGGTCTTGGTGCTGATGATGTTGTTATTGGCATAGTATCAAGCTCGGGTATCTGGCGTTTCAAGTGATTTCAAATGTTCATAAATGGCAAGCTGAGAACGAATTTTTCGCTTGTTGCCGCGGGGAACATAATGATTACTTAAATCTTTGTCAACATAACGCGCTTTTACAGTATCACTGAATTGTAATTCCAGAATATCCAAAACCCGTTGTTTTAAAAGGGGATCGACTAATTGAACCGCGACTTCAATTCGGTAGTCAATATTTCGAGTCATCCAATCAGCTGAAGAAATAAAGACTTTTTCGTCTCCTGCGTTGGCAAACACATAGACGCGGTCATGCTCCAAAAAGCGGTCAACAATGCTGGTGACTTGAATGTTTTCACTGTAACCCGCTTGGCCAGCCACTAGCGAACACATCCCACGAACTAATAAACGAATCTTGACCCCTGCATTAGAGGCGTCATAGAGCTTATCAGTCAGTTCTTTATCAACCAAGTTATTAATTTTTAATGTGATTCCACTTGGTAGACCTTCCAGAGCGTTGGTAATTTCTTGGTCAATTAACGCAGTTAA
Organism: Providencia sp. PROV129; assembly: GCF_028482245.1. Classification (NCBI taxonomy): domain Bacteria; kingdom Pseudomonadati; phylum Pseudomonadota; class Gammaproteobacteria; order Enterobacterales; family Morganellaceae; genus Providencia; species Providencia sp. PROV129. Next base: position 102,758 of record NZ_JAMPQD010000014.1, on the reverse strand, counting down.
CTTTGTCCGTGTATTTTGTGGTGAAACCATCAAATTATCGAAGGTGACAGGGCGATATGGGTTTTCAATAAAGCTAAATACGCGGCGCACTTCATTGGTGATTTGCTCGTTAGCCGTTAGTAAGGAATAGTCGGTATACAACCGTGCCGTTTTTTCGTTAAAGTTTCCAGTCCCAATGTGGGCATAACGGACAATTTGGCCTTCTTCCATACGGGAGATGATAAATAACTTGGCATGAATTTTCAGACCTGGCGCGGAGAAAATAACATGCACACCCGCTTCTGTTAATCGTTTAGCCCAATGGATGTTCGCTGCTTCATCAAAACGTGCTTGTAATTCAACGACCACAGTGACTTTTTTGCCGTTGTGTGCCGCGTGGATCACGGAATCGATGATGCGTGAATCTTTTGCGACACGATAAATATTGATTTTAATGGATATCACATTTGGGTCGAATGAGGCTTGGCGCAATAACTCCAAGGTATGCTCAAAGGTATAATACGGGTAATACAGCAATACATCGCGTTCCCGAATGGCATCAAAACCGTTACGGAAATTATCAAACCAGCGGTGGCGCAAGCGAGGCAATGGTTTGTTTAATAGATTTTTATTTCCTTCATTGGGGAAATTAATAAAGTCTTTGAAGTTATGATAACGGCCACCCGCAATGACGGAGTCATCGTTGGATAATCCCAGTTTTTCCCGCAACAAGGCGACCATTTCATCAGGCATATCCCGTTGATAAACAAAACGCACAGGCTCTGCGGTTAAGCGCTGTTTTAACGTCGATGACATGATTTCCAGCAAGCTGGACTCCATTTCGGTAGCGATATCATACTCGGCGTCACGAGTCATTTTCATGGAATACGCGTTAAGTTCGTCGTAATCGAAAAAGCCTTTGAAAATTTCGTCTAACGTATAACGAAGAATGTTATCAATTAAAATCATGGATTTACGACGCTTTGGCATCTCAGGGGGGAGATTAACAAAACGCGGGACTTTATCCGATGGAATTTCTAGCAGTGCATATTGAATGTCATTGCCATTAATTATCTCAACCGCAAGATAGGTATAGTCATCTTTTAAAAATTCAACTAAATCTGTGTCTGGGTTGATTAAAATCGGTGTAATATGTTGGCGCAGATTTTGGCGAAAATATTGGCGCAACCAAATTTGTTGGCGTGGGGAAATCTGTCGCTCATTAATCAGGAAGATTTGGTTACGGGCCATTTCAAGCAATAAATCATTATACAAAACGTCAAACTCTTGTTCTTGTTTGGCGACTTTTGCTTGAATGCGCTTAAGTAAATGGCGAGAGCCACTGGCAGAGCCACGTTCTTCATTAATTAAAATACGGCGCTTCACGTCGGCGAAGCGCACTTTATAGAACTCGTCTAAGTTATTGGAATAAATGCCCAAAAAACGCATTCGCTCAATTAACGGGTTACGCTTATCGGCGGCTTCTTGCAAAACGCGCTCGTTAAAAGACAGCCAGCTTAGCTCTTTTTCATGATAGAGACGTTCTTGGGACATTCTGACTCCGTATTAGACGCTTGTTACTTAATGGCGATTGTATCAGCCAGTTAACTAAATGTGATGCTTAATTGCTTTATCTTGTGCGATGACGCTTTCAGGGTTCTCTGATTGCTGTTTCATTGCAAAATATTGCTGTTGGAAAACGCACATACGGATAGCCGTATGGTAGCGACCATTCACGAAAAACTCATCAATCAATTCACCTTCAGTATGGAAGCCAAGTTTATTATAAATGTGGATCGCTTTGACATTTTCTTTATCAACAATGAGATAAAGCTTATACAAATTTAATACAGAGAAAGCATAGTCCATTGCCAGCCTTGCTGCACGGCTCGCATAGCCATGGCCTTGGTGGTGCGGTGCAATGATAATTTGGAACTCAGAACGGCGGTGAACATAATCAATTTCAACCAATTCAACTAACCCGACTTTTTCGCTATCATTTTCCACGATAAAACGGCGTTCGGATTGGTCATGAATATGTTTGTCGTAAAGATCACTTAGCTCAACAAAGGCCTCGTAAGGCTCTTCAAACCAGTAGCGCATCACACTGGCGTTGTTATCAAGTTGATGAATAAAAGCTAAATCTTCACGTTCAAGTGGGCGCAACCTAAACGGATGAACTTGCCCGGTAGTCATAAAACACCTCTATTGGTTATGAAAAAACATTTTTTGCTTAAATAAGGATACCACTTATTTGGGATAAAATAATGACATAACACAGAGAGATCATCCCCTTGTTGAAGAATAGTTCACTTTATACAGAACTAAGTGGTTAATCGCTGAAAAAACAATCAATTGACAGATTGTATATTCGCCAATTTTAGTGCAACAAAAAGGGTGGAAATTCCACCCTTTGAATCGTTATTTATACAGAAAATAAACTACTCATTAGCATAACCCTGTTGAGGGAGCACTTTACCATCTAATACGGCTTTACCTTCAACCATGGTCAAGCGGTTATCACTAAACCATTGTACAACCAGAGGGTAAATAGTATGTTCTTGCGTTTTTACTCGTTCAATGAGGTCTGCTTCGGTATCTTCAGGGAAAATAGGAACTTTAGCCTGTAATATCACAGGGCCACCGTCTAATTCCTCAGTGACAAAATGAACGGAAGTACCATGTTCTTTATCACCATTTTCCAAAGCCTTACGATGAGTATGTAGCCCAGGGTATTTAGGCAATAAAGAAGGGTGAATATTGAGTAATTTCCCTGTGAAATGAGTGACAAAATCAGGGGATAAAATACGCATAAACCCAGCTAAGACTACCAAGTCTGGTTGGTATTGTTCAATAAGCGCTAATAAAGCGGCATCATAGGCTTGGCGATTGCTATACGCTTTTGCATCAAGGCAAGCGGCAGGGATCCCTGCCTGCTGTGCCCGCACTAGTCCATAAGCCGTGTTTTGGTTGCTCACTACGGCCACAATGCGACCCTTTATTGTGCCTGACTGGCAACCTTCAATGATCGATTGTAAGTTACTGCCACTGCCAGAAATGAGGACAACGATTTTTTTCATTAGCGGATCACAACCTGCTCTTCACCCGCAGGTAATTGGCCGATTGAACCAATTTGCCATGCGTTTTCACCTAGTGATGTTAATAACGCTAATGCGGTATTGACTTCACTTTGTGGCAGGGCAATGATGATGCCAACACCGCAGTTAAAGGTGCGGTACATTTCATGGGTACTGACATCACCCGCGTTTTGTAGCCAACTAAAAACTGAAGGCCATTGCCAGCTACTACCATCAATAATCGCTTGGGTATTATCCGGTAGAACGCGTGGGATATTTTCCCAGAAACCGCCGCCTGTAATGTGTGCGATCGCATGAATGTCATTCTTCGCAATCAGCTCTAACACGTTTTTCACATAAATACGTGTAGGTTCTAATAAATGGTCAGCCAATGATTTGCCATCTAATTGTTCAGTTTCGGGGTTCGTTTTGCTGACTTCTAAAATTTTACGCACTAATGAATAGCCGTTTGAGTGAGGGCCACTTGAGGCGAGGGCGATTAGCGCATCACCTGCGCTGACTTTGCTGCCATCAATGATTTCAGAACGCTCAACCACACCGACGCAAAAGCCTGCAACGTCATAGTCTTCACCATGGTACATTCCTGGCATTTCAGCGGTTTCACCACCCACTAATGCGCAGCCAGATTGTTTACAGCCATCGGCAATTCCCGTGATGACGCTGGCAGCGGTATCAACGTCTAATTTACCTGTCGCGTAGTAATCAAGGAAGAATAATGGCTCAGCGCCTTGAACGATAAGGTCATTAACGCACATGGCAACAAGGTCAATCCCGATTGAATCATGGCGTTTTAAATCCATTGCCAGACGTAATTTTGTCCCAACGCCGTCGGTACCTGAAACAAGTACGGGCTCGCGGTATTTTTGTGGCAGGGAACATAATGCACCGAACCCACCAAGACCCCCCATCACTTCGGGACGACGCGTTTCTTTTACGACACCTTTAATACGTTCAACCAGTGCGTTACCTGCATCAATATCGACACCGGCATCTTTATAGCTGAGAGAGGTTTTATCAGTCACTACGGCCCCCAAGGCAATTACATTTTTGAGAAAAATAACATCATGGGCAGTATTCTAACAGGCTAAGCAAACGTTTGCGATAGCTTTGTGAATGAAAATTATTATGGCTGAAAATGGCAGAAAGTGAGCCTGTTCACAAGGTGAAATATGCCCAATATTTAAATATTGGCAAAAAAATAAATTCAGGAGATCATCAACATGCAACTTAACCGATATGGGGTATACTATTTTAAAAAAGTTTGCCTAATCGTTGCTGTTTTGACCAAAATCAAACGTAATCTAGTGGCATTCATGGTTAAAAGAGTTATAATCCCGCGATTTTTTTGTCCGCCAGCGTCTAAAATAGTAGGAGAAACCCATGAAAATCGTTGAGGTAAAACACCCTCTCGTTAAACATAAACTTGGCCTGATGCGAGATCATGATATAAGCACCAAACGCTTTCGTGAACTGGCCTCAGAGGTTGGTAGCCTACTGACTTATGAAGCAACCGCTGACCTAGAAACTGAAAAAGTGACTATTGATGGTTGGTGTGGTCCTGTCGAAATAGAACAAATTAAAGGTAAGAAAATCACTGTAGTCCCAATCCTCCGCGCAGGTATTGGTATGATGAATGGTGTATTGGAAAGCATTCCTAGCGCACGTATCAGTGTGGTTGGTGTGTACCGTGATGAAGAAACACTGCAGCCTGTCCCTTATTTCCAAAAATTGACTTCAGATATCAATGAGCGTATGGCGTTAGTTGTTGACCCTATGTTGGCAACGGGCGGTTCGATGATCGCGACTATCGATTTACTGAAAAAAGAAGGGTGTAAGTCAATTAAGGTTTTAGTCTTAGTTGCTGCACCTGAAGGGATCAAAGCATTAGAAAAAGTCCACCCAGATGTTGAGCTGTATACCGCTTCCATTGACCAGCATCTCAATGAAGAAGGTTACATTGTTCCAGGCCTCGGTGATGCGGGCGATAAGATATTTGGTACTAAATAAAAATGAGCCGACTGAGAAGTCGGCTTTTTTTTGATTTATTAAATGAAATCAATGTTTGCAAGTCTTCGGCCACTTGCATAAATCATAGCTAAAAGGGGATAAGCTCAAATGACACGTCGCACTATTGGTGTTGAAGAAAGACCACCATTACTACAAACTATTCCACTGAGTTTTCAGCATCTTTTTGCGATGTTTGGCGCAACCGTTGTCGTACCTATTCTGTTTGGTGTAAACCCAGCAACTATCTTGCTGTTTAACGGAATTGGTACATTAATCTACTTGTTTATCTGTAAAGGTCAGATCCCTGCTTATTTAGGGTCAAGTTTTGCCTTTATTTCACCGGTGTTAATTTTATTGCCATTGGGTTATGAACTGGCATTGGGTGGTTTTATTATTTGTGGTGTGTTGTTTTGCCTTGTGGCGTTAATCGTCAAAGTGGCAGGAAGGAGCTGGATCAATGTGATGTTCCCGCCAGCGGCGATGGGAGCAATTGTTGCTGTTATCGGCTTAGAACTCGCCCAAACGGCGGCAGGTATGGCAGGTTTACTGCCAAAAGATGGCGCGGCGGTTGATACCAACACTTTAATCATTTCATTAACCACGTTATCGGTGACTATTTTATGTGCGGTCATGTTCCGTGGTTTCTTATCGATTATCCCTATTTTAATCGGTTTTTTAACGGGTTATGCGTTGTCATACTTTATGGGGATTGTGGATTTTACCCCAGTGATTGAAGCGCCTTGGTTTGCAATCCCAACATTCTATACTCCACGTTTTGAGTGGTTTGCTATCCTCACTATTTTACCTGCGGCGTTAGTCGTTATCGCAGAACACGTAGGCCACTTAGTGGTTACGGCCAATATCGTTGAACGGGATTTAATGAAATCCCCAGGTTTACACCGCTCGATGTTTGCTAACGGTTTTTCAACCGTGTTATCTGGTTTCTTTGGTTCAACGCCAAACACCACGTATGGTGAAAATATCGGTGTGATGGCAATTACCAAGGTTTACAGTACTTGGGTCATCGGTGGGGCAGCGATTATCGCTATTTTGTTATCTTGCATTGGTAAATTAGCCGCTGCAATCCAATTAGTGCCTGTACCTGTGATGGGGGGCGTTTCATTATTACTGTACGGAGTTATTGGTGCGTCAGGTATTCGCGTTCTGATTGATTCGAAGGTTGATTATAATAAACCTCAAAACTTAATTTTAACCTCTGTGATCTTGATTATCGGGGTGAGTGGCGCGGTTATTCACATTGGCCAAGCTGAACTAAAAGGGATGGCATTAGCGACTATTGTCGGGATCTTTATGGCATTACTGTTCCGTTTTATTACCTTTGTTCGTCCTGAAAAACAGTTTGTAAACAGTGAAATTAAAGAGCTAAATAACGATAAGTAATCGCATTTTTTAATTTATGACAATTGCTGCTGTGGTTAAAGCAGCGGCAATTGAAAGGGATCTTGTTCATCTATCCGCGTTTTTTGTGGTAAACTGTTTAGCGAAAATTGATTTGTACAGCCAGAGGCGATTCTGAACACACCATCACAGCTTTCACTACCACTTTATCTACCCGATGATGAAACCTTTGCCAGCTTTTATGCAGGGGAAAATGAAGCGTTGCTGTCTGCTATAAAATCTGCAATCAATCAAGCACATGGTAGCTATATTTATTATTGGTCACGTGAAGGTGGCGGAAAAAGCCATTTACTCCATGCTGCGTGCGCAGAGCTTTCAGAGCAAGGCGTTGCTGTTGGGTATGTTCCTTTAGATAAACGTGCCTATTTTGTGCCTGATGTCCTTGAAGGTATGGAAAACCTATCACTGGTGTGTATTGATAATATTCAATGCATAGCTGGGGATGAGGAATGGGAAATGGCGATGTTCAATTTATATAATCGTATTCTCGAAATTGGCCGTACCTGCTTGTTGATCACCAGTGATCGTCCACCTCGTCAAATTGACCTTAAACTGCCTGATTTAGCTTCCCGTCTCGATTGGGGGCAGATTTACAAACTACATCCATTAAGTGATGAAGATAAAATCTACGCCTTACAATTACGTGCTCGCATGCGGGGGTTTGAATTGCCTGAAGATGTATGCCGTTTTGTGCTTAAACGCCTCGACAGAAAAATGGGTACGTTGTTTGATATTCTCAACAAGTTAGATCACGCCTCGATTGTTGCCCAACGCAAACTCACCATTCCGTTTGTTAAAGATATTCTAAATCTATAGTATTATTACTGCCTTAATTATTAATATAGCCTTAAACTTGAATGGCAAAGGTATTTAAAATAATAAATATAAAAGATATGGTTAGTTGACTATAAAAAAGAGTATTTTAGATTTTTCTTTACGATAAAATAAAGTTAGGAAACTCAATCATAAACGAAAGGGAATATGCAGGTTTTATTTTATTAGATAAAAAATGAATATATGGTCTAGTGGGCTGAAAGAACGATTTTAACACATATGCCATCCATATCTGCTCCTCCAAAACAATCTAAGTACCCTAATATTATTGGTAGTGCTACGGGTGCTATATCATCAGAATTAACGAAGAAAAATATAGATGACAACTTAAAAGGAGATAATGAACAAATGAAAATTTTGTTGTACTTTATCTATTTTTATTTAAGTTTATTTGTTATTTTTTGGCGTTATAGTCATAAGCCAATTAATTAACCAATTAAATATACTCTATAAGGTTGGTAAATCTTCTTATGGTAAAAGTGATTTTATTGAAGCAATAATAATTTCAAATATAGTGGGCTTCTCCACTGCTTTTTTTTAACCATACTGAGCTATATGGAATATAAAGGTCAGAAATAACAAAAAACCAGTCTTAATTTTTCAGTGAGACTGGTTTTTGCTTATTAAGAGGGATTTTTACAAAATCTCCAACACTTGCTCAGGTGGACGACCTAAACGGGCTTTATCACCATTAACCACAATAGGGCGTTCAATCAATTTAGGGTTCTCATGCATCGCTTTAATGAGTTGATCTTGCGTTAAGCTGTCATCACTCAAATTCAACTCTTTGTATAAGTCTTCTTTTGTGCGCATTAATTGACGAGCATCTTTAAAACCTAGCATTTTCAATAATTTTTTAATCTCAGCAGCAGTCGGTGCTGTTTTTAAATATTCAACCACCGTTGGTGCGATCCCTTTTTCTTCTAAAAGCGCTAAGGTTTCACGGCTTTTAGAGCAACGCGGGTTATGGTAAATCTTAATTGAATCCGTCATTTTGAGTCCTTACGGTTTTGCATTTTCATCACGTAATTGTAGTTTTCTCAATGCATCGATACGTGCATCGTAGCGTTGTTGTTCATAACTGCCTAAACGGCTTTGGCGGCTGGCATCACTTAAATAATTGATTGCTGTGTCATAACCACCGCGTAGTGCGAGGCCTTCTGCATAAGCCGCGAGTTCTTCGGGGCGATTGCCTTGTTTTGCTGATGCTTCAGCCAACAAATCCCAACCAATTGGGTCATCAGGATAATCAAAAGTGTATTTGTTCAGTAACGTGGTCGCTTCTTTATACTGATGGTTGTTGATTAACGCGTTCGCTAAGTTAACAATAAACACCGTGTTTTTCGGTGATTTTTTGAGTGCACCTTGCAGGCGAGTGATGGCTTTAGTTGCTTGATTTTGCTCGATATCAACATCTGTCATGCTATCGATAAACCACGGATTATCGGGCTGTTTATTTAATAATTCAGTGAGAATTTTACCTGCATCTGCGTATTTTTTATCCTGTGAAAGGATCAGGGCTTTACCATATTGCGCAGCAAGCTGTTCGTTTTGCGAACCTTTCTCGTAATTTTCGATGATCTGGTCAAGGGCATGCTTTTGCTCTGTGCCATACATGGCTAAAATACGGACACGGGCTAACATAAAATCTAATGATGAAGGCACACTGGCTTTGGGTAACTGACTTGAACGGTTACGTGCATCCGCTAAACGGCTGTCGGGAAGGGGGTGCGTTAACAAGATTTCAGGCGGTTTAGACATATAGCGCGTTTGATCTGCCATGGTTTGCATAAAATCCGCCATTGCATGAGGATCAAAACCCGAACGGCGCAATGTTTGCAGGCCAATACGATCTGCTTCTTGCTCATTCGCTTGTGTGAAACTAATCCTACCTTGTTGCACACCCGCCATCGTACCTGTTAGTGCAGCAAAACCCGCTTGTGGATTGGCCATGACTAAAAGGAGTGAGCCAATTGTCCCTGCAATGGCTAACGGCGTGGTGCTTTTTTGGTCTTCCATCATTCGCGCAAGGTGCCTTTGCGTGACGTGAGAAATTTCGTGAGCCATAACAGAAGCGAGCTGGCTTTCATTTTGGCTATAACGGAATAAAGCGGAGTGCAGCACCACATTGCCGCCAAAATAAGCATAGGCGTTAATATTTGGGTTATTGACTAAATAAAACTTAAACGGGGTTTTAACTGAGTCAGCATTCTTCACTAAACGCATGCCAATCTTGTTAACATACTGAGTTAACAAGGGATCGTAAATTAGTGGTGTGCTGGCGCGAATTTGCCGGGTAATGGCATCACCCATAATAATTTCTTGGTTAATGCTAAGCGTGCCACCCGCAGTGGTACCGATGTCAGGTAAGGTATCTTCAATTGCACTATAAGCAGGCAAAACCGCACCATTGACGAGTGCAGCGATCATGAAAGCCAATAATGGGTATTTCAATTTTTTTTTCATGAAACGTGAGTATCCCATACAACGTTTAAAATTTAGGGTAAGTGCCAACTTTATTTCGAGTACATAAACACAAGGCATCAAATAACTCGAAAAGTTTAAAACACATGATAGCAAAAGCTATCGTAAAATCTGTTATTCGGTATAATTTTCGTTAATTTAGGAACTGTCCTTCGCATTAATTCCTCGGGAGCAACACATGCTGGAATTGTTTTTACAATGGTACCGTCGGCGTTTTGCCGATCCACAAGCCGTGGCACTGTTTACATTGTTGGTCTCAGGTTTTGTGATCATCTTCTTTTTCAGCAGTATACTGGCTCCATTGCTGGTGGCAATTGCCTTGGCGTATTTACTTGAATGGCCAACAAATATACTACAGCGCGCAGGATTATCCCGCGCAGTTGCCGTGAGTATTATTTTGACCTTGTTTGCAGGAATAAGTGCCATGGTTATTTTAATTATTGCGCCAACGGCATGGCAGCAAGGTATTAATTTGATAGCCGATCTCCCCAATATGGTTAACCGCTTCAATGAGTTTGCTCAAAAACTCCCTGAGCAATACCCTGCATTAGTCGATGTTGGGATCATAGATATGATGGCTGATAACTTACGTAGCCGTATGTCTGGGATTGCTGATTCCGTGGTTAAGGCTTCGGTAGCATCACTAATTGGCATTTTTTCCCTTGCGGTGTATTTAGTGTTAGTGCCATTAATGACCTTTTTTCTACTAAAAGATAAAGAACGTATTAGTCGAAGTTTCTTAAAATTGCTACCTAAAAACCGGTTATTAGTCGGGAAAGTTTGGGTCGAAATGAACGAGCAAATCACCAATTACCTACGCGGTAAAGTGACGGAAATGGTGATTGTCGGTGTCGCAACCTATTTATGTTTTGCCTATTTCGACTTGCGCTATGCGGTATTGTTATCGGTGCTAGTCGGTGTCGCGGTACTCATACCCTATATTGGTGCAGTCGCTGCCACCATTCCTGTGGTTATTGTCGCGTTATTCCAATATGGGATTGGCAGTGAATTTTGGTATCTGATGTTAGTTTATTTGGTCATTCAAGGGCTGGATAGCAACGTTGTAGTGCCATTACTGTTTTCAGAGGCTGTTAACTTACACCCATTGGTGATTATTTTATCTGTGGTGGTATTTGGCGGATTGTGGGGCTTTTGGGGGGTTTTCTTTGCAATCCCGTTGGCGACTTTAATTAAAGCAGTAATCCATGTTTGGCCAGAAGAGCCAGTAGAAGAGGCTAAATAAGAAATCAATCATAGTGCTGTATGGGATATACAGCACTATTGAATTATAAAGTATTATGCGTTTGCGTTGATGTACGCGAGAACGATTTCATGGTGGTTAGTGGTTTTGAAATCATCAAAAACGTGCTCGATTTTCCCTGTTGGGTCGACTAAGAAACTAATACGGTGAATTCCATCGTAGGTTTTCCCCATAAATTGTTTTTCGCCCCAAACCCCAAATTGCTCGCACACTTGGTGGTCTTCATCGGATAACAGTGTGAAATTCAACATTTCTTTTTCAGCGAAACGCGACAGTTTCTCTGGTTTGTCAGTGCTAATCCCTAACACTTCGACGCCTTTTGCTTTGAGTGTATCCATCTCATCACGCAAGCCGCACGCTTGAACTGTACAGCCGGGAGTCATCGCTTTTGGGTAAAAGTAAACTAATACGCGCTGACCCTGGTAATCAGAAAGATTGATGATCTCACCATCTTGGTCAGGAAGGCTAAATTGTGGCGCCTTATCACCGGCTTTCAATGGGTTCATTACATATATCTCCGTTAACTCTGCATATTGGGGTTGTTAACAATACTGATATTGCCTGTGGCATTTAGCATTGTACATAGTTGTTGAAATTTATTCTTTATAATTATGCCATTATCGTCCAACGGGTCATGTGCAGTAATCTGAATTTCCAGTTGAGCAGGCATATTATTATTGGCTGGTTGAGTCTTAGAAACAAGTTCTGCGATATTACATTGCGAAGTTGTAAATAAATTTGTGAATTGCTCGACAATTCGAGGTGCATCATCGACAACGACATTCACAGTAACTGTGGATGGATAATAAGTTATTTGAACACTCTGAGTTCGCTTCATGACAATCAGCAAGTCGAGTTCAGCTCCCTTAGGAGGCAAGGTTGCCTCAAGCAGGGTAATTGCATTCCAACTGCCAGATAACATCATAATGAAGGTGAACTCCTTGCCAAACATCGCTAAGCGACTATCTTCAATATTACAGTCACACTCACTGACAATACGTGTAATGGTGTTCACGATGCCCGGACGATCTGTTCCCAGCGCAGTAATGACAAGAAATTGCTGTTCAGTCTTAGGCAAAGTCTATTCCTTATTTTTTTGATTATGCCAGTTAAACATTTGATTAGAATATAGCCTTAAAACGAGACTATAAAAACTGACGGCCACTGGGAGTAAGGAAACCATAAAAAGTGACATCTGCCAAGAGGCGTCATTCACTCTTGCGAGAAAAGTCAGTGAATTATTACTTCTATTTAAGTTAACTCTGTTGGCATTAACAAAATTCATTAAAATCTTGCTGTTGGGTGGTTTTCTTCTTGGAAATGAAAACGTAACATGGAGGTTCAATTATTTAAGGGGTATCGCTATGGCTAATGGAAACGCAAACTACAAAGAATTTTTAACAGGAAGCATTGTCGCAGTTATCACACCAATGGATTCAGCGGGGCGTTTAGATAAAGCTAGCTTAAAAAAATTGGTCGATTACCATGTGGAAAGCGGCACAACGGCTATCGTTTCTGTTGGTACTACTGGTGAATCAGCAACCTTAACGCATAAAGAACACGTGGATGTTGTGAAAGCAACATTAGAGCTTGCTGATGGTCGTATCCCGATTATTGCAGGAGCGGGCGCAAATGCGACTGCAGAAGCTATTTCACTCACAAATGATTTTGAAAACAGTGGTGTGGTTGCTTGCCTGACTGTAACACCTTATTATAATAGGCCTTCACAGGAAGGGTTATATCAACACTTTAAAGCAATTTCAGAAAACACGAGCTTGCCACAAATTCTCTATAATGTACCATCACGTACAGGTTGCGATATGCTGCCAGAAACTGTGGGTCGTTTAGCAAAATTGGCGAATATTGTCGCAATTAAAGAAGCGACAGGGAACTTAGCACGTGTTCATCAAATCAAAGAGCTGGTTGATGATAATTTTGTGCTATTAACGGGTGACGATGCGACCGCACTTGATTTCATGCAACTGGGCGGAAAGGGCGTTATTTCAGTGACATCGAACGTTGCTGCGGCTCAGATGGTAAAAATGTGTGACTTAGCGCTTGCAGGCAAATATACTGAGGCGCGTGAATTAAATAAAAAACTGATGGGCTTACACCAACAGTTATTTGTTGAACCGAATCCAATTCCAGCGAAATGGGGTTGTCATCGCTTAGGTCTGATTGCCGATGGAACATTACGGTTACCAATGACACCGTTAACTGCGGCAGGCCAGCAAAAAGTTGAGGACGCTTTAAAACTCGCTGGGTTACTGTAAAATTTAGGGAATTTTAATGGCAACATTATTGCAAAAATCGAAGGTTATGAAGGTTGCTGGCCTGTCACTTGTGGTGTTACTGGCAGCCTGCTCCAGCGATCAGCGCTATAAACGTCAGGTCAGTGGTGATGAGGAATACCTTAACGCCGCGCCATTGAAAGTATTAAATGTGCCGCAAGGGATTACATTGCCTGCACAAAATGGTGAATACGACATTCCAAAAACGACCTCAACAGGTCCAGTTGGGAAAGCGTTAGATATTCGTCCACCAGTACTGACGATTTCGCAATTAGCTGGTTCGCGTACGGAAAATAGCGCTGATGCAAGCCGTTTGTTGCTAGAAAACACACCTGAAAATAGTGCTTTATGGTCACAAGTTACGATGATTTTAGAGCAACGTAACATTCCAGTTTCATCGAAAGATGACGGTACTCACTCCATTGAAACTGATTGGATAAAATGGACGCGTGCTGACGAAAACATTCCGATGGAAAGTCGTCATAAAGTGTCAGTTAAACCTGAAAATGGCATGATAGCCTTGACGGTGACTAACTTAGGTATGCGTCAAGGTGATGAAACTATTACGGATGTTGTTGAAATTCAACGTTATAACAAATTGTTATTAAATGAATTAACTGACAACTTGTATGCGTTACGTGATACCTCAAATAAAAATAGCCTGCAAAACGCCTATGGCATCATTGATGTGCAAACTGGCAGTGATGATACTGGCTTACCGCTGATTGTTGTCCGTGCACCGTTTGATGCTGTATGGGAACGCTTACCACACACTTTAGAAAGCGTGGGGATGAAAGTGGGTGACCGCACGCGTTCAACAGGTTCAGTAATGGTGACTTATAAAGGTTTAAGCAGTTCTGAGTGGCAAGCGTTGGGCATTGATGACCCAACTGTGCCTGAAGCAGACTATAAAGTGCAAGTGGGCGACTTAAACAACCGTAGTACGTTGCAGTTTATTTCGACAAAAGGCGTTGCATTAACGCAGAAACAAAATGACGAAATGGTTGCAGCATTAAAAGCGGCGTTCAGTAAAGCCCCAGCAAAAAAATAATCACTCAGTTTTGATGGTTAAAAAATAGAAGCCGTGGCGTTATTAGCCACGGTTTTTTTATGGGAAAAGAAATAATAGTGATCGATTATTTATATTAATAATCGATACTCGTCACGTATATTTTGATTGATTTATCATCAGAAATTTTTCGGATATACCTTATTTAATATCAATAACACCGCAGAGGCGAAACCCACAAAAAACGGTAGCAACGATATTATGCCAAGGAAAATTTCAGGCACAGAATTTAACCAAAAATTACGCATCACCCGCCGAAATGTAGAAGACACCTCACATTTTTTAGCGGAAGGAGTGAGTGAATTTGCACTCCTTGGTTTTGTTTTACCCAATGGTTATCGTTTAGTGAAATCCCGAGAGAAGGATCAATACCGCTTAATTGCAGAAGGCGAGAAGCCTGAAACGGTGTACTTGGTTGAACTGCGGTTTCGACGGGACATCGTAATAGGGAAAACCACGTGTACTCAGGTTAAAGTGTGGCGAACTTTTGCGCCTAATCATAAAATGACTATCAAGGATTTACCTGAAAGGTTTTTCATTTATTTGCTCAATACGTACAATATTATGGTGACGGATGAAGAACAAACTGAAGATGGGCAACGCTTTTGGGAGAATATGATTAACTGGGCATTTTTTAATCATTACTTTGTCTACGCATCTAATGGCGAAGAAGAGAGGCCCCTTGCTCGTATTGCCAATATGGAGGATTTTTACCTTAACTGGATGGACGTGTACTGGGGGAAAGACAAGGATAATCATCCACATAGATTAGTTGTTATCAGCCAATCACCATTGAACCAGTCCAAATAATAAAGCTGATCATTAATCAGTTCATTTATCAATGCTCTTCCTTTTATTATCAACTATATAGTTGGCTAATTAGTTATTGGTAAATTAAAAACGAATACCTCATGAGCGAAAAACAAATGGACAAAAAATCAGTGTTTATCGTTAAGTAATCGTTTGCGTCAAGCGTGAAATTTTATTATCATAATAGGCATTGAAAGATAAAATATTGAATATCAGTAAGTTAGATTAACGATACGGTTTGATGGTTAACTGACTGAAACAGAGCAAAAAATTAACTGAGAAAAGGCATTTTTATCTGTTTTCCATTTTCCGTTAATTTTGTGTTCTGCAAAACAGCGTCACAAAATCTATTCACCTATTGTTTTTCTCTATAGTTCAATCACATCTCTGGAGTGTGTAAGATGCAAAAGAAAGCTGAGTTGTATCGTGGCAAGGCAAAAACTGTCTATACCACTGAGGATCCTGATCTGTTAGTTCTGGAATTCCGTAATGATACATCAGCACTCGATGGTGAGCGTATCGAGCAATTTGACCGTAAAGGCATGGTTAATAACAAGTTTAACCACTTCATTATGAGTAAGTTAGAAGAAGCGGGTATTCCAACACAAATGGAAGCGTTACTGTCCGACACCGAAGCTCTGGTCAAAAAATTAGACATGGTGCCTGTTGAGTGCGTGATCCGTAACCGTGCTGCGGGCTCATTAGTGAAGCGTTTAGGTGTTGAAGAAGGGATGGTATTAAACCCGCCATTATTTGACCTGTTCTTAAAAGATGATGCTAAACATGACCCAATGGTTAACGAATCTTACTGCGAAACGTTTGGCTGGGTGAGCAAAGAAAATCTCGCTAAAATGCGTGAACTTAGCTACAAAGCTAATGATGTATTAAGCAAGATTTTTGCAGATGCAGGTTTGATTCTAGTTGATTTTAAATTGGAGTTTGGTTTATTTAACGGCCAAGTGGTTCTGGGTGATGAGTTTTCCCCTGATGGTAGCCGTTTGTGGGATAAAGAAACACTAAACAAAATGGATAAAGACCGTTTTCGCCAAAGTCTTGGTGGTTTGATCGAAGCTTATGAAGAAGTTGCGCGTCGCATCGGGGTTCAATTAGATTAATTATTTCCTATAAAATAGAATGACTTTAGCCTGCTTAGCAGGCTATTTTTTTATCTCATCAAGATGAAGAAAATTTTTAACCCATGCTTTAGGTGTGACGGATGCGGTTGATAATGCCAACGTTTGGCTCAATGAAATCAAGGTTGGAGCAGGGAGCTCAGACTCAACTTGTAATGCATTATGATTGAGCACCTCTATTGGTGAGCCATCTGCAATCAGTTTTCCATGGGATAAATGTAGTACCCGCTTAAAATGGCGCGCCACAAAGTCAAAGTCATGGCTAATAGTCACAATAGTAGTGCCTTTAATACGTTGTAAATCCAACCAATTTTCAAACCGCTGCATCCATAACGCATCGAAGTCACGGCTCGGCTCGTCGAGTAAGATTAGCGATGGCGAGACGGCTTCTAAACAGGCGACTGCAACCATTCTGCGTTGCCCTGCATGCAGGTCGAGTGGGTGTTTGTCCGCAACATCAGTTAAGTGGCAAGCTTCCAATGCATTTTGTACACGTTCAGTAATGACCTCTTTTGGCAGCTTTTTTCGTTTTAATCCAAATGCGACTTCGGCTTTTACTGTACTGTGAAAAATTTGCTTTTCCGCCTCTTGAAATAAGATACCGACTTGGTTAGCGCGTTGAGGGGTCGTTAATTGTGCGAGGGGCTGGTTATGTAGCAGTAAATCACCTTGGTTAGGGGCTAATAACCCCGCTAAAAGTCGCAAAAGTGTCGATTTCCCTGCGCCATTATCACCGACAAGCGCAACCCATTCACTTGCCTGTACATTGAATGATAAATCAGAAATATTATTGATATTTGAACTTGGCCAGCGGTAACTGACGTTATTGAGTTGTAGCATATAACACCTTAAACGCATCAATTAATTGTGTTTCATCACGAGGGATTGAACTTTGCCATTCGCCGAGGTTAATTAACTCCCCAATCGCACGCCATGCATCGGGCATATTAATCGTGGCAATTGAGCTCGGAAAAATTGTGTTTAAAGAACCACTGGAGAGCATTCTTCCTGCTTCAGAAAATGCCTTGCCGCTACTGAGTAAAAGGTAGTCTTCGCAGTAATTGATAGCGGGTAATAAATTACGCTCAAATAATATGATGCAGCAATTGGTGTGAATTGAATAGTGTTTCAATTGAGACAATAGGCGCTGCGTCGCACTGGGGGTCAATCGACTAAAAGCTTCATCTAACAATAATAATTTGGGACGCATCGCCAGGGCACTTGCCAAAACAACACGTTGTGCTTCGCCACCAGATAAGGTCGCAGGATGCCGATGCCTGAGTGGCTCACAAAAAGTGAATGCGATAGCATGTTCGATACGCTGAGCGATTTCATCGGGTGACAAGCCTAAGTTCTCGGGGCCAAAGGCGATTTCTTGTTCGACGGTAAATGTGCAGCCAGAAAGCTGCAACTGAGGGGATTGCTGAATAAGTTGACGTGTAACAGACGCTTGAACTAATGCGTTATTTACCAGCGGTTGTTGTAAGACGTTTGCTATCCCTGTTAATTCACCGTGTAATAAATCCCCATACCAACCAGCAAGAAGCTGTGCTAATGTGCTTTTTCCACTACCATTTCCTCCCAATACGCAAAGCCATTGGCCTGCATTAAGCTGGAGATCAATGGGCCCCAGTAACGAGTGCTGTGCACCTTGGGGAATAAATTGCATTTGCTGTAAATTTACCACCACAGAGCTAACCCACCTTCAATAAATATCAATAATAACAGGCTGTAACGTAATATAACTTGCCAGTAGCTATCCGCAGGTGGATTCAACGTTGTGCGTTTGGTGCTATAGCGAAACGCATGCATATCCAGAGCTGCGCCACGAATACTTAGCTCGCTTAATGTATTGCTGGCTAAGGGGAACAAAATAGCGGGTAATGAAGTGCATCGTTGCCAAAAATTACCGTCAAGTGGAACACCTCTTGCTAATTGTGCTTCACGGATAATATTCAGTTGTTGCTTAAGTTGTTCGACAAGTAATAATGGCCCAGCAAGAAGGTAAGAAAAGCTAGCAGGTAGTCTGCTAGCAAATAAAGCACGGATAAACCGCTCAGTTGGTACATATTGCAGCCAAATTTGTGAACAACTGATAATTGTTAACAACTTAAACCATAAGGCTAAAGCAAACTCAGGTCGGCTATTTTTCAGTGTTTCACCTGTCAGCAATTGTGCGAACCACCCTCCATGTATTAGCCATAAACCTAATGCCATTGGGATCATAAACCATGCAACAATTTTCCAGCGAGAGCGAGCTGGGCGCCATGATAGTAAAGCAAGAAATGTACTACACCCCAGCAGAATCAATGGCCAGTCTAGCGGTAATAACAATGCACTGGCACTGAGCCAAAGCCACAACGTCAGTGAGGTGAACGGGTGCATTTAGCGCACCTTCGCCATATTTGGATAGTTGCGTTGCACACGTTCAGGTAATTGTCGAACTAATAACCATGCAACGAGCGCTGAGATGATCTTATCGGCAATATTTGCCCCTAAAACGGTGATAGCAACGGATTCAAGTAAGTTATCACCCACAGCATGGAAATAGGCAACAAAGAAATCGGCGCCACTGCCTGTTGTGCCGCCAAATAAATACGTTCGAATTGGCACGGCAACAATCATTAACGCGAAGGTGATCGCAACGCCTGATAAAATCACTCTTGGTAATGTGCGAAAACCGCCAGCACGTGCTAAAAGGCCTGCACTTAAACCTATCATCATTGCAACGGGGGCAAAAGCCGCTGCGATTGGACCACTTAGAAGCCCCCATAATAAGTTGGTCAATAATCCGCTAGTGAGAGCAGCCCAAGGCCCTGCGAGTAAGGCGCAAATTAATGTTCCGATAGAATCAAGAAAAATAGGCAGCTTTAACATGGAGCTTAATTGGCCTACAACCATATTGATCGCAATTGAAAAAACAATTAGCGTTAGGGTGCGGCTGGAAACAAACGATGATTTACTCATAAAAAAATGATTCCTTGCAAAATAAAATAGAAAAATTAGCGTGAAATAACAACAAGTTCTTCATAACCAGAAAGGGAGCAGGGTTCCCGTGTAAAGGCAATATTTTCAAGTTCACCAATGACTAATTCCAATGTTGTTCTAACACTACAACCAGGCATCATATGACCGCCTCGCATGTGGCCTTTTTCATCAGAAACGGATAAATGCAGATGTTCACCATTGGCTTCTAAGGTGCCAATTAATGAAACAATTTCAAATTTTCCACGGATATGGTCGGCATCTTCTTGGCCAGCAAAGCGTAATGCAACATTCGTAAGGCTCCCTACACAGCCTGCAATAAAGGCGGCTTGGAACCCATGTAGGGCAATCTGTTTTCTTAAGGTTAATAAAACGTCGTCACCTGGAAGTAAGCGGATCGCAATAAAACGTGCATTTGAATAAAGGGGTAATGCTTGGGTCATGTTTTCAATCCTAGAGTTGAAATTGTGCTGAATGTCGCACAAGCATGTAAAACATTAAAATGATAAATAATGCTAGGTTATAAGTTTTTGTGTATTGATTGCTCTGGGGCATTATACGCAATAATTGATGCGTTTCTGGGGGGATAAGACATGTGATGCAAACTTCAGGAAAACCCTCTACGAGTTGGTGTTTATAGTGAGGAAAATCAAAAAAAAAGGCAGATAAAAAAATAAAGAGTGATGAATATTCCAAGAATTTAACTTAAGTTTTCAATCGAGAGGTTAAATTCCAGTGCAGTCATGGTTTGTTTTTTCATTTTGCTTGTTTGCCATGGATTATACTGGGAGGTGGAGATTCATTAAGAGGAGCATGACGCGAGTTTTAATCATATCCCGCTCTTGGGTTTTTGATGCTTATTTGTATCAAAATCCCCATTGTTACTCATGCGTATTTGAAACTTCATGTTTAGGTGAATAAAAACACAGATTTAATAGTGAATATGGCTAATAATAAAAAGAGTTGATGTAATTATTTGCTTCTTAACTAATGACCCAATAACATGTTTTAAAATAAGTTATTTTGCTACTCACAAAAAATTGCCAGTTCTACAGGGAAAAATCTATGAGTCACGTTGACCCCACATTAATCATTCTTTTGGTCTTAGCTGGGTTAGGAATAATTAGCCATAATATGACAGTAACACTTGCCATGTTATTTTTATTGGTTGTACGAATAACACCACTAAATAATTATTTTCCTTGGATTGAAAAGTATGGATTAACCATCGGGATCTTGATTTTAACTATTGGGGTAATGGCTCCGATTGCGAGTGGTAAAATCAGCGCGAGTGAAGTCTTGGGCTCATTTTTAAATTGGAAATCCATTCTGGCAATCGTCATTGGTGTCGCGGTTTCTTGGTTAGGGAGCCGCGGGGTCGCGTTAATGTCAAACCAACCCTCGACTGTCGCTGGGTTGCTTGTTGGCACCGTGATTGGTGTTGCTTTATTTAGAGGTGTGCCTGTTGGGCCTTTGATTGCCGCAGGGATATTATCATTATTAATTGGGAAATCTTAATCACCTCATGAATGATTTGCTGTCTGCCTGCGTTGAGCAGCTGCGTATGTTTGGTTTTCGCCGCTTATTGGTTTTATCTGGCGACGATGAATGGATTACTCAGCGGTTAGTTGAACTACAAACCACCTTAACAGGGGATTGGCTGACACTTTCCTCTGATTTATCTAACAGTGTGTTACCAGAGAATGCTCACTTATTGTTAGGACGTGAATTCTTGCATGGTATTTTTGATGCACGCAAGGGTATTCATAGTGAAGCACTTGCGATGCAAGCAGGCTCACTAAAGGCGGGCAGTTTGCTGGTTTTTTGCACGGTAGCGCAAGAGGCATGGCCTAATCACCTAGACATTGATAGTCTGCGCTGGAATGAACAGCATGGCATGATCTCAACACCCAATTTTGTGCGCCATTTGCAACGTGCTATGTGCGCCTCCGATGATGTCATCTTTTACCAGCAAGGCAATACAGTACGCGTAAAATTACTGAGCAATAGCCCTGTTTGGTTACCACCAACTGGGCAATTAACAGCGCAGCAGCAGCAGGCCTTAAATCAACTATTATCAGCGTCAACAGGGGTTTGGGGGATTATTGCGCCAAGAGGCCGAGGGAAATCAACGGTTGCAGGTCAGCTAATACAACAATGGCTAGGGGAATGTTGGTGCTGTGCACCCGCTAAAGTCTCCACTGAAGTGCTAGCACAACATGCTGTTAAACCACTGCATTTTTGGGCGCCAGATGCTTTACTCGCTTATTGTCAAGCGGGTCATAAAATAACAGCAGATTGGTTGGTTATCGATGAGGCCGCTGCTATCCCGAACTATATATTATGCCAATTAGTTGATTATTTTCCTCGTGTGCTATTAACGACCACGGTTGATGGCTATGAAGGTACAGGGCGCGGTTTTGTGTTGAAGTTTTGTGCAAGCTTACCCAATTTTACGCCTTTAAATCTCGATGAGCCGATTCGTTTTGCACGGCATGACCCGTTAGAAAAATGGCTAAATCAAGCACTGCTATTGCAAGAGCCAAATTCAACTTCAAATTCAACTTTGACTTCGCATTCGATTATTGAATATCAATCAATTAGCCAGGATGAATTGGCAAGAAATGAGCGTAAATTAACCGCATTTTATGGTTTGTTAATGAGTGCTCATTATCGAACATCACCATTAGATTTACGTCGTTTATTAGATGCAAACAAACAGCATTTCATGGCCGCCTCTAGCCAACAAATGGATGAACACTATTTAGCTGCGCTATGGATGGTGGATGAGGGGTTATTAGATGAAGAATTAAGTTGGCAAGTTTGGGCGGGTTTACGTCGTCCTCGAGGGAATCTAGTCGCTCAATCGTTAGCGGCGCATAGTTATTTTCCGCAGGCAGCACAGTGGAAGTCGCGAAGGGTGATGCGCATTGCTGTCGATGCACATTATCGTCGCCAGCAAATTGGTCTGACATTAGTTGAACAACAAAAGCAGGATTGTATCATACAAGATATTGATTTTCTTTCTGTTAGTTTTGGCCTAACGCCTGATTTATATGCATTTTGGCAAAAAGCAGGGTTTAGTTTACTTCGTATTGGGTCACAGAAAGAAGCAAGTAGCGGGTGTTATACAGCGATGGCGATTTTACCGCTTTCCTCAAGCGCTAAGCAATTATGCGAATACGGTAAAATCTTGCTTCAACGGGATCTTTACTGGCGAAGAGATTTAGCGGATTTCCCCCTTTGTTCAACGGATGAACAACAGCTTAATCAAGAAGATTGGGTTGAACTTATTGGTTTTAGTGAGTTTAAGCGGCCAGTTGCAGCCAGTCAAAGTGCTATTTTGCGCTTTTTAGCTCAATATTCTGATCCAGCCCCTCTTTTAAGACATTATTTCGAACAGGATAAGCCACTGTCTCAAATATGCGAAGAATTCAAGCTAACAGGCAAAAAACAGTGGTTGGATTGTGTGCGAAAGCAGGTTGGTGTTTTTGTCAGGCAATACCAGCCAGCGCTGTTATCTGAGATTGTTCAAAAGGTGATTACTTTTTGTCCTTAGGCCAATCATCTTCATCATCCCACAGGTGGTTATTATCTTTGTGGGGAGGAACCTCTGGTTTATCATCAAGAAACTTTTTAGGGTCAAGCTTCATCATTTCTTTGACGGAGTTCCAAATAAGTCCAACCAAGAGAAGCGGAATTATCCACCAGTAGTCTGCTAGCCATTGCATTTTTTATCACCATTTATCATTTTTGCTTTTTCGTCGAGCCAGTTATATTGTGTTTATATCACTAATGAGAGTGACACGATATAACTCAACGATTTCACTGATGGGTTTAAACAGGGAAAAGCGACTTTTCACTAAACCCATTTGCGATTACAGTATATCATTGATATTACTGTGAGTTACCACATATTTATCAGGGTTTTGACGTTTACATGAGTTTGCAAGGGAGCGCAGGCAAATTTGAAAAAAATCCTTCTTATTTTTTTGGGTTGGCTGGCGGTGGCGCTTGCATTTGCAGGCGTAGTATTGCCTATTTTACCAACAACGCCATTTTTATTATTCGCTGCATGGTGCTTTTCACGCTCCTCGCCGCGTTTTCATCAGTGGTTATTGTATCGCTCTTGGTTTGGTGGTTATTTACGTCATTGGCAGAAGTATAGAGGACTGCCTAAAGGTGCTAAGCCTAAAGCGATTATTTTGATTTTACTCACTTTTTCATTATCGATTTGGGTTGTGAGCTATTTGTGGTTGAAAATAGGCTTGTTTGGATTACTTTGTTGGTTGCTTTATTTTATGTATCGGTTACCTGTCGTTGACGAGGCCATACAAACGCGTGATAAAACAACCCCATAAGTCAATATCTAGCTTATGGGGTTGCATTGAATTAAAAAGAAGGGTTAAACGTTACTCTGGAATTTTAATATAGTGGTTAAAAATATAGCCTAGGTTATTGATTAACCAGTTTTTTCCAAGAATATCTTCTTTTTCCAAAACATTTTTGATGACCTCGGGTGTTAACAATTGTTCCGCTTCGTATGAAAGCGGCCAATAGCTAATATGCCAAGGTTCATAGGCAACACCTGAATCCCTTGCAGTGAAAGGACGGTAAAAATCAAAGGTGGCCATGTTGTCTGACAACCAATCATTTAGCGGTGCAAGGTAACCACCTGCGTCGTACTCCCAAGGCTCTAATTGCAACGTTTGCCCAGCTGGAATGCGTAAGGGGTCATAAACATCAATCTCAGTTCCCCAATGGTGACGACTTGCACCAGGTAGTGCAGACCAGTGCAAAATGGCCTCACAAAGTTGACCTTCAGAAAGTTGGGTAATATCCAGGGGCTGGCTGTTGGCATCCAGCACAGGGCGTTTACCTGAAAACTTCTCATTCCATATCAATTGTTGCCGTGAAAAATCACGAAACGCACTGGCTGATTGTAATTTAAAGCCTGCTTTTGCTGCGGCTTGCTGCATTGCAAGAAAGGCTTTGGTTGCATTAAATTGCAAACGGTGAGGCCCCCCCAGAGTGACCAAGTGATCCGTTGAGCGGCCAGTGAGCATTTCAATGGTGATCATAGAATGAGCAACTCCATTATCCGTTCATAAATCAAAGCCAACTGCTGTAGATCATCGACACTAACGCATTCATCAACCTTATGGATTGTGGCATTTAAAGGCCCCAGTTCTATGACTTGTGTCCCCATTTGTGCGATAAATCGACCATCAGAGGTACCACCGCTGGTGGATAATTCCGTAGTACGGCCTGTTAATTCTTTAATTGCTTGTAAGGTTGCCGAAACTAACTTGCCACTATCCGTTAAAAATGGCTGACCAGATAACGACCATTCAATTTTATATTCTAGTCCATAGTGCGAAAGCATTTCTGTGACCCTGTCACGAATTACAGTGTCTGTTAGCTCTGTACTAAAACGGAAGTTAAATTGAATAAATAATTCACCAGGAATGACATTACTCGCCCCTGTACCCGCATGAATATTGGCAATTTGCATGGTAGTTGCAGGGAAAAATGCATTACCGTTATCCCATGTTGTTGTCGTTAGCGCTTGTAAAAAGGCTGCTGCACGATGGACAGGGTTATCGGCGAGGTGTGGATAAGCAACGTGACCCTGTGTGCCAAGAATAGTTAAATCAGCGGTAATAGAACCACGGCGCCCATTTTTGATGATGTCGCCTAGCGTTGATTGGCTAGAGGGCTCACCCACCAAGCAGTAATCAACGGTTTCGTTACGCTGGATCAGCGCCTCAACAACTTTAACTGTGCCATCATGGGCGTCAGCTTCTTCATCAGAGGTAATCAGAAAGGCTAAACGACCTTGGTGAGTCGGGTGTTTTTCGACAAAACGCTCAGCAGCTACAATCATAGCGGCAACAGAACCTTTCATATCTGCTGCGCCACGACCATATAGATGTTGGTTAATAATTGTTGGAGTGAATGGTGGCGTTTGCCAGTTTTCGCTATTTCCCGCGGGAACAACATCAGTGTGACCTGCAAACGCGAGTGTTGTTCCAGTACCGCGGTGAGCCCAAAAATTGAGTGTATGACCAAAGGGCATTGGTTCAACGGTAAAACCAATTTTTTGTAGCCTTTCGGTGAGTAATGCTTGGCAGCCTTGGTCATCAGGGCTAATCGAGGGGCGTGAAATAAGCTCTTTTGCTAATTGAATAACAGGACAATCCATTTATACCACCTAACTACTGAGTAAAAGTTTGGTACTCATCGGCACTAAAACCGACCAGATAGCGATTATCTGCTGAAACTAAAACAGGGCGTTTAATCATTGCTGGCTCAGCAAGTAATGCTTGTTTTGCACTTGTTGCGTCAACCACTGCATTTTTTTGCTCATCACTGAGTTTACGCCATGTTGTGCCTCGTTTATTGACTAAAACCTCCCAATCAATGTGTTCCATCAATACAGAAAGTAAGGCATCGTCTAGGCCATCAACCCGATAGTCATGGAATTGATAGTCGACCCCGTTGTCTTCTAAGTAGCGACGTGCTTTTTTGATGGTGTCACAGTTTTTAATTCCGTACATGATATAAGGAGAAGAAGGGGTTTTAGACATACAGTTTTCCTCTAAAGCAAATGATTTATCTTACATAATGCGGGAAAATGCATTATGGGTCTACCCCCAACAATATAAATAAAAGTAGGTATTTATTACGTTGGTTATAATGAATGTCTTATATAATAATTATAACCAATACTTATTATATAAATGAGTGGTTGAATAATTCATATTGGTTATTTTGAACGCATGTAAATTAAGCTGGCTTCGAGTCGAGAACGCACGCGCAGTTTTTTTAGAATATTTCGAATGTGTACTTTAACGGTTTCTTCAGAAATAAAAAGTAACTTAGAAATTTCTCTGTTTTTTAACCCCGCGGCAAGCTCATGCAGAATTTCACATTCCCTTCGTGTTAATGTGGATAGTGGGTCATTAGATTGATGGCGAGTCATTAAATGTTGATAAATTTTTTCACTGAATACATGTTGCCCTGCAGAGGCCTTTTTCATGCTGTAATATAGCATATCAAGTTCACTACTTTTTAATAGATAACCTTGGGCTCCTGCATCAATAGCACCGTATATATCGGTTTTAATTGTAGATGCGGATAAAACTAATAGATAGCTATTTAAGCATTGTTTGCGGAGCATCCGAATGGTTTCAAAGGTTTTATTGCCATGCATATTGGTATCTATCACGATAAGATCGGGCTGTAGATGTGTTGCAATACTTAATGCTTCGGTACAATTACAGCTTTCTGCCATTACAACGAAGTGTTCATCGGTATTGATGAGCTGACGCAATCCAAAGCGTATAATAGGGTGCTCATCAACAATCATTACTGTGTAATTAGACATAGAGGGTTCCTTTGTTATGTCTGAAACGTTACGAACTATTTGGATAGGTGTGATAGAAATAATCACTATTTTGACGTTAATATAACCATTTTTATTATTTAATATGCTAATGGCTATGAGTTTAATATGTGTAATATTATTTGACATTGCTGAGATAAAATATGTAAAGCGAAATTTAAATATGAAATTAAGATAACTTTTACTGATTTTTGATAATACATTAATTTTCGAAAATTAATATCGGTAATTTGAATAATTTAAATGATACTTAATGAATAATAAGGGCGGAATTAATTAATATATAATTAATGTATTAATTAAGTAAAAAGTTAAGTGACATATACATTATCAATTTATAATGATTATATTCATAGTATGTTTTTTATTTAATTAAATAGGCTAGAGGTTCACCTCACCATGTCGTCTGAGAAAAAAGCTAAATGATACGTTTAAATGCAGATGTTTTATCCAGTCTGCTGTTGCAAATTCCTGCTTATCAAAAGATTTTTCTGGAAATTGCCAGCATGATCATGATTTGCTAGCGAGATGTGTTTATACTGTTATCGCTCTTACCTATTTTGAAAGGACTTGACGATGGATGATAAATTAAAACAAAGTGCTCTTGATTTTCATGAGTTTCCACATCCAGGGAAAATCACGGTTACCCCTACAAAACCTTTAACGACCCAGCGTGACCTTGCCTTAGCGTATTCTCCTGGCGTTGCTGTGCCATGCCTTGAAATTGCTGATGATCCACTTAAAGCCTATCGTTATACAGCGAAAGGTAATTTGGTGGGAGTGGTATCAAACGGAACAGCTGTTCTTGGCTTAGGGAATATTGGCGCCTTAGCGGGTAAGCCCGTTATGGAAGGGAAAGGGGTTCTATTCAAAAAGTTTTCTGGCGTTGATGTCTTTGATATTGAAGTCGGTGAAACTGATCCTGATAAATTGGTTGATATTATTGCCTCACTTGAACCGACCTTTGGTGGGATCAACTTAGAAGATATCAAAGCGCCAGAGTGCTTTTATATTGAGCAAAAATTACGTGAGCGCATGAAAATTCCTGTGTTCCACGATGACCAGCATGGTACGGCGATTATTTGTACAGCAGCGGTAATTAACGGCCTGCGTATTGTGAAAAAAGAGATTGGCGATGTTCGCTTAGTGGTCTCGGGTGCAGGTGCTGCATCAATCGCATGTATGAATTTGTTGGTTGCATTAGGCCTTAAACGTGAAAATATCACAGTTTGTGATTCAAAAGGTGTGATTTATAAAGGCCGTGATGAACGCATGGATGTTACGAAGGCCGCTTATGCGATTGAAGATAATGGTCAACGTACTTTAGCTGACGCTATTCCAAATGCGGATATTTTCTTAGGCTGCTCAGGCCCACGCTTATTGACACCAGAAATGGTGAAAACGATGGCGAAAGACCCTCTCATTTTAGCGCTGGCGAACCCAGAACCTGAAATTTTACCACCACTGGCGAAAGAAGTTCGCCCAGATGCCATTATCTGTACAGGCCGCTCTGATTACCCAAATCAAGTTAATAACGTATTATGTTTCCCATTCATTTTCCGCGGTGCGCTGGACGTTGGGGCAACGACTATTAACGAAGAAATGAAACTGGCTTGTGTTTATGCTATCGCCGATTTGGCACTTGCAGAACAAAGTGAAGAAGTTGCTTCAGCATATGGCAACCAAGACTTATTTTTCGGCCCAGAATACATCATTCCTAAACCATTTGACCCACGTCTGATTGTTAAGATTGCCCCCGCGGTGGCGAAAGCTGCGATGGATTCAGGTGTGGCCACTCGCCCAATTGCAGATTTCGATGCCTATATCGAAAAATTAAACCAATTTGTTTATAAAACAAATTTATTTATGAAACCGATTTTCTCTCAAGCGAAAACAGCGAAAAAACGCATTGTTTTAGCGGAAGGGGAAGAAGAGCGCGTATTGCATGCAACGCAGGAGCTGGTTTCATTAGGTTTGGCATTCCCAATTTTAGTGGGTCGCCCAAGTGTTATTGAAATGCGTATTCAGAAACTGGGCCTACATATTGAATTAGGCAAAGATTTTGAAGTGGTCAACAATGAAAATGACCCGCGCTATAAAGAATACTGGCAAGAATATTACCAAATCATGAAGCGTCGTGGGGTGTCGCAAGAAATGGCTCGCCGTGCCGTAATCAATAACCCTACGTTAATTGGCGGTATCATGGTGTTACGTGGTGAAGCTGACGGTATGATTTGCGGTACAGTAGGCAGTTATGGCGAACACTATGAAGTGGTAAAAGATCTATTTGGTTTCCGCGAAGGCGTCCATACGGCAGGTGCAATGAACGCCTTATTGCTGCCAACCGGTAACACTTTTATTGCCGATACTTACGTCAATGAAGACCCAACCCCTGAAGAGTTGACCGAAATTACCTTGATGGCTGCAGATACGGTACGTCGCTTTGGTATTGAGCCAAAAGTGGCTTTATTATCACGCTCAAGTTTTGGTTCTTCCGATTGTCCTTCTGCACAAAAAATGCGCGATACCTTAGCTATGATCAAAGCTCGTGATCCGCACCTTGAAATTGATGGTGAAATGCATGCAGATGCAGCGTTGGTTGAGTCCATTCGTAAAGATGTGATGCCAGATAGCCCATTAAAAGGGTCTGCTAACTTATTAATTATGCCTACGATGGAAGCTGCACGTATTAGTTATAACTTACTGCGTGTGACCAGTTCTGATGGTGTGACTGTCGGTCCAGTATTAATGGGTGTAGCGAAACCTGTGCATATTTTAACGCCAATTGCCTCTGTTCGTCGTATCGTGAACATGGTGGCGCTGGCGGTTGTTGAGGCACAAACTAACCCACTCTAATATGGCAGTCGGTTTGTATTTAAATTAAGCATAAAAGGGCTTTCGTATTTATATGAGGCCCTTTTTTAATTGAAAATGATTATCATTATCTGTATTTTGTGTGCTTCATCTGCATACTGGAAAATAAAATAATGATATCAAAACGCTTTATTGGAAAAACAATCACATTACTGGCAGGCCTAGTGTTACTGGTGGGGTGTGTTCAGAAATCCCCGCAAAAAACACTTCAACTCGATCATAAACTCGTAGAAAAAAATCAATTGATTGATTTATCTTCGGGGAAATCAATCACCCCAGAACAACTGGTGCAACAACTCGCTCAATCTTCCCATGTGATTGTGGGCGAAAAGCATGACAACCGTTATCACCATCAAATAGAGCAGTGGTTAGTCCAAGAAATGCAGCAGGTCAGGCCGCAAGGTGCGGTTTTACTAGAGATGATGACACCATCGCAACAAAAAGAATTCAATAGAGCAAAAACGGAATTGCAGGGAAATGCTTATATTCGTGATGAGCGGCTACAAACAGCGATCAAATGGAATACGGGTTGGCCATGGGAGCAGTACGGCGAGCTGATTAAACATGTATTAGTGCAACCTTATCCTGTGTTAGCCGCAAACTTAGATAAAGATGTGATTACAAAGGCTTATGCAAATCCGCCTAAATTGACGGGAGCACATTCAACTCAACCCGTTGTACAAGAGATTATTAGTAAAACGATTGAATCTTCACATGGTGGTGAATTGACAGCTGAACAAGTCACCAAAATGACGGTTATCCAACAAATGCGTGACCGCGCAATGGCTAACGCTTTAATTAACGCACCACAACCTGCATTACTGTTTGCGGGTGGATATCATGCAACTCGTGCGATTGGCGTGCCTCTTCACTTACAAGATTTATCACCAGAAACTGAATTTAAGGTATTAATTATCTCTGAAAAAGGCAGTGAGATTGATAATTTACATGCTGATTACGTCTGGTATACCCCAACAAGTGATTAATAGTCAGGCTAATTAAGCTAAATAAATATTAATAATGTGAATGAATTAGCACTATTTGTAATAAATGGTTTTCATTTGCATTTGTTATTGATTATCATTTGCGTTCTTTGTTGTTACATGAAAGATTAAAATGTCGACGATCACTTTAGAATACGGTAGAACGACGAAAACCAGTGGCGCTTTTGTTTTGGCTGTTATTCTGCATGTTGCGGTTATTCTCCTTTTTTTTAAAATTACGGAAAATGATTGGCAATATTTATTACCGCCACCTTCAGTGGTTATGGAAATTTCCATTGAATCACAAGCTAAACAGTTAACTGAAACTAATATCGGTGAAACTCAAGAGCTCGCGATAGCAAGCCAAGCACAAGAATCGGTTATGGATGATGTTGTCACTCCTTCAGTGCCAATTAACGAAGAGGCTGAAGTGTTGGTGACAAAGGTGGAAAAAAAGAAAACTGAACCAGTACCTAAAAAAGAACGCAAGGACGTGAAAAATAAGCGAATTAGCGAGTTGGAAAGTGATAACTCAAAAGCCAGTGCTGCCCCAGTGACAAGCGATGCGGCGGCAAAGCAACAAACAGATCGCGTTGCGGCTGCATTTAACAGTCATGCTCAATCAGATGATGAGCAACGCCAATGGGAAGCGCTAGTTCTTGGGCAACTGAATAAATTTAAACGCTATCCTGAAGATGCTAGACGGCGTAATCGCGTTGGAAGGCCCGTGATTAAATTTGAGGTAGATGCACAGGGATATATCGTGAATAGTGCATTAGTCAGAAGCTCAGGTACAAACTCATTAGATAGAGAAGCGCAACGGGTACTCACTCGAGCTGAGCCCTTGCCAGTACCCCCTGCCGATATGTTAACTCAAGGCAAAGTGACGGTGGAATTGCCGATTGATTTTACGATTGAAAATAAATAATCAGGGTAAAAAATGCGAACGCACTTAAATAGATTGTCAGGCTTATCAGGAGCCGTTAAATTTTGTCTTATTGCATTATTGGGATTACAGACAAGCGCAGTGTTTGCGGAGGAACGAATGACAGCACCGATGGCCAAAAAGCAGCCACATACGATGACAATCCACGGAGATACCCGTGTCGATAACTATTATTGGTTAAGGGATGACGAGCGTAAAGCGCCAGAGGTCATTGACTATCTCACCCAAGAAAATGCCTATACACAGCAAGAGCTTAAATCAGGAGAGTCATTAAAAAAAGCGATTTATGACGAGTTATTCTCACGGATGAAACAAGATGACGAGTCAGTTCCGTACGATTTTAATGGCTATACTTATCGCACTCGTGTTGTTGCTGGAAAAAATTATGCAATTTATGAAAGACGCCCTGTAAATAGCCAAGGTGAATGGACTGTTTTAGTCGATGGTAACCAACGTGCGGAAGGTACAGAATATTATCGTATGGGGGCGTTAACAATTTCACCCGATAACACGATAATGGCAATTGCAGAGGATAGACAAGGGCGTAATGAATTCGCGGTTTCATTTCGTAAAATTAATGAAAGCCAGTGGCAAAATGATGTGTTGATGAATACATCAGGCAATATTGTTTGGGCGAATGATAACCAAACTTTATTCTATGTGAATAAAGACAAGCAAACGTTATTACCATATCAAGTGGTTAGCCATAAGTTAGGCACAAAACAAGCGCAAGACAAACTGCTTTATGAAGAAAACGATGATACATTTTACGTGAGTTTAAGCAAATCGACTTCGAAAGAGATCATTTTTATTGGCATTACCAGTACTGAGACATCCGAATATCGGATTATTGATGCTAACCAACCTGATAAAGCGATTGAAACCTTTAAACCTCGCCAAACGGGTGTGGAATACTACCCTGATCATTTCAATGGGAAATTCTATATTCGTTCAAACCATCAAAACCCATTATTTGGTTTGTACACTAATAACAATGCAGAAAAACATGATGATTTTTCGGCGTGGTCGACGTTGATTGCTCCTCGCGATGATGTTGATTTAGAAGGATTTGAACTCTTTAATAACTGGTTAGTGCTTGAAGAGCGGGCGAATGGTTTGGTGAATATTCGCCAAATTGATTGGCAAACTCAGCAAGAAAATTATGTGACGTTTGACGACCCTGCGTACATGGCATGGATATCAAATAATCCAGAACCTAATACTAACAAATTGCGTTATGGCTATTCATCGATGACTACGCCGTCTTCTGTGTATGAAATCAATATGCAAACGCAAGAAAAACAGTTACTAAAACAAGAGGATATCAAAAATTTTGATAAGGCAAATTACCAAAGTGAACGTTTATGGATAACGGCTAACGATGGCGTAAAAGTCCCCGTTTCACTGGTTTATCGTAAAGACCTCTTTAAACAAGGCAAAAACCCATTACTTATCTATGGCTATGGGGCGTATGGTTATGGTTTGGACCCTTCATTTAGTTCATCAAGATTGTCTCTGTTAGATCGCGGTTTTGTCTATGCTATCGCACATATTCGTGGTGGTGGTGAACTGGGTAAAAAATGGTATTTGCAAGGAAAGACTATTCATAAAATGAATACCTTCACTGACTTTATCGATGCGACCAATGCGCTTATTGACCAAGGTTATGGAAAAAAAGGGCATATTTATGCGATGGGGGGGAGTGCAGGTGGTTTATTAATGGGGGCGATTGTGAATATGGCGCCTGAGTTATATGAAGGCGTGGTTTCTGCGGTTCCATTTGTGGATGTTGTGACGACAATGCTTGACCCTTCTATTCCATTGACCACTGGGGAATATGATGAATGGGGAAACCCTGAAAATGAAGAGGCTTATTGGCGCATAAAATCCTATAGTCCTTATGACAATATTAAAGCACAGCGTTATCCACATATGTTGGTCACCACAGGCCTGCATGATTCTCAAGTTCAATATTGGGAACCCGCTAAATGGGTGGCAAAATTACGCGATATGAAACAAGGTAATTCTTTATTATTATTGGAAACTAACATGAACGCAGGGCACGGCGGGAAATCTGGGCGTTTTAATGCACTTGATGATATTGCTCTGGATTACAGTTTTCTTTTAATGCTAGAAGATAAAGCTAAATACTTTCCTTATTTAAAATAATTTATTCAATCTAATAATAACCCCCTAAATGTGTGAATATATTTGGGGGAAAACATTTTTTGATAATTCAATTATGGGTATTGAATTTATCTTTTTTATATTGGAATGCACTGTGGGCGTGAATAGAAATATTGCGTTTACAGGAATGGTTTAAATGAAAAATAAAATAATAATATTGAGTGCGAGTATGGTTTTTACTGGTGCTCAGGGGATTGCTTTCGCTGAAAATACACAGCAAGAAAATCAAGGTAAAGAAAAGGTTGTTAAATTTAGCCAATTAAAAGTCTCAGGTGCGCAAAAACAAACGCCTTTGGTTAAAGCACTGGAAAAACCAGGTGCTTACAGTGCTGTTGGAACTGAAAATAAGTTACAAGGTATGGATAAAATTATCCGTACTATGCCAGGGACGTACACCCAAATGGATGGCAGCCAAGGTACTATCAACGTGAACATTCGTGGCCTGAGTGGTTTTGGTCGCGTTAATATGATGGTGGATGGTGTCACACAAAGTTACTACGGTATTTCGCCTAGCCAATACACGCATGGGCAACAGCCCAATAATGATTTCGGCGCGTTAATTGACCCTAATTTTATTGTTGAAGTTGAGGTAGAAAAAGGGCAATTAAATGGCAGTAATAGTGTGAATGCTTTAGCTGGTAGCGCAAACTTTCGTACTCTTGGTATTGATGATGTAATTTTTAAAGATAATTTATATGGACTACGTAGCAAAGGAAGTTGGGGAGATAACGGGCTTGGCTATAATGGTATGGTTTCCGTTGCAGGAAAAACATTATTAAATGATGGGGAAGGATATTTTGGTGGTTTAATTGCCATCAGCGGTCACAATATTCCCGGAAGTTATAAAAATGGTGCGGGATATGACAGTGATGATTTTGCAACGGATTCAACGTTCAAACAAAAGCCTCAATCACAATTAACCAAATTAAAATATAAACCCAATGATACACATGAATTAGAGTTTAGCGGCCGTTTTTTACAAAATAAATTAACTCGCCGTAAAATTGATAGTGAAGATTATTACCTTAAATATAAATATACGCCATTAAATGAACTAGTGGATATTGAGGTGTTGGCAAACCACAGTAATAGCAACCAAAAGTTTGAAGGGGATTCCCTTGGGTGGGCTTTGAGAGAGGGCGGGTCTAAAAATATTGCAGATGGCCTTAATATCTCAAATACGAGCCGATTTTCTTATGGAGATGTCGATTTTCAATGGAAAATCGGTTCTAAATTATCGAAAACGAAATACCAAAAGACAGTAAGCTCAGTTATTGATGATGACACATTAAAATATAACCCTTTTTCCCCAGAAGGCACACTGGATTTATCCAGCGGTTATACGCAACTAGAAGCGAAATACGATATTTATACGGCGGTATTTGATTTGAATTATATGCATTACCGTTTAAAAGGTTATAAACCCGCTTGCGATGAAACTGAGAAATGTTTCCCTCAGGAAGAAGCTAATATTAACTTAAAAGAGAGTGGTTTTAACCCTGGAGTATTACTTTCTGCTGAAATCATACCTGAATTTCAGCCTTTTGTGAGTTATGCACATTCAATGAGGGCACCAAATTCACAGGAAGTTTTTTATTCGCAAAATGGCGGACAAAGTATGAACCCATTTTTAAAAGGTGAAAGAGCAAATACATGGCAGGTTGGGTTTAACAGTTTAAAACCTGATTTATTTGTTGAAGGCGACCAATTTAATCTGAAAGCGTTGTGGTTTAATACAAAAATTAAAAATTACATTACGAGCAAGCCATATTTATTGTGTAAGCCAACAAATGCGGTTGAATTAGAATGGTGTTTGATGAACGATGATGTTTGGGACAACGAATTTCCGAATATTACTCAAAAAAGCTATATCTATTCGAATGAAATAAAAGACGTTAATTTGCGTGGTTATGAACTGCAAGCAAACTATGATGCAGGTGTATTCTATTCAATGCTTTCTTATACAAAAGAGACTGGAGACCAGCCTACGTCCATTGCGAAAACCGCAGATTTTAGTGCAGGAGATTTTACGGAACTACCTGATTATTATCTAACCTTAGATACAGGTGTCCGTTTATTGGATGAAAAGTTAACATTGGGAACGACGGTTACATGGACTGGGCCATCCAAACGTATTGGTGTTGAATCTATTGTAGATAATGAAGGGAATGCTTTAAAAGATAAATATGAAAAGCAGCCAACCGTGATTGATTTATACACCGATTATGAAATCAACAAGAACGTCAAATTGATGATGACAATAAATAACGTAACAAATAAAAATTATTCTGATGCACTAAACCGTTCAAATTCGACAGCAATTATGGAGGAACGTGGTAAACACAATGCGACGGCAAGAGGGCGTACCTATATGTTGGGTGGGCAAATTCGTTTCTAATTAGGGTTAAAATATGGGTTTCATTAAATTGAAAAGATGAAACCCATAAAACAGTTAATTTGTTTTTCTTGTGGCGCGCCTTGCTTTTACTTTTTCAATATGGGTAATTTCACTTTCTACCCAGCCATCATTTAAGCGCGTACGTAGCTGTTGTCCCAGTTTAACTTGGGTGGTTTTTTTCAAAACTGCGCCATCAGGTGCTTCGCTAATGCTAAAGCCACGAGCCAGTGTTGCTAATGGGCTAACAGCTTCCATTTTTGAGCACGCTACTGCAAAACGTTGCCTGTAACTGTTCACTAATTGCGTCATCATATTTTGTAAATGGTATTGCACTTGTTGTATGTGGCGCTGTTGTTTTTGCAATTGTGGTCGTAAATCGTTTTGTTGCAGACGACGATTGGCTCTATCAAATTTAACTGAGGCAGTTTGCAATTGACGAGTCATTGACTGTGCAAGTTTTTGCTGTAATAAATTCAACTGATTATGTTGTCTTGCTAAACGTAATTGCGGGTGTTGCTGTTGTAAACGGTGATGAAGCTTAGCA
The DNA here is from genome assembly GCF_028482245.1 of Providencia sp. PROV129. Classification (NCBI taxonomy): domain Bacteria; kingdom Pseudomonadati; phylum Pseudomonadota; class Gammaproteobacteria; order Enterobacterales; family Morganellaceae; genus Providencia; species Providencia sp. PROV129. Next base: position 66,048 of record NZ_JAMPQD010000014.1, on the reverse strand, counting down.
AAGCGTTGCTGTTGCCCTGCGATGTAATAGTCCATCGCCATTTCAAGGTGTTGTTGTGCTGATTTTATCTGGCGGAGCATTTCTTGTTGGTTACGACTGACCAGTTCCGCAGCAGCGGATGGTGTCGGTGCTCTCACATCCGCCACATAATCTGCAATGGTGACGTCAGTTTCATGGCCTACAGCACTGATGATGGGTAATTGGCTCGAAAATATCGCTCTTGCGACGATTTCCTCATTAAACGCCCATAAGTCTTCTAATGAACCGCCACCGCGGCCAACAATTAATACATCACATTCACGGCGTAAATTTGCTAATTCAATCATACGTGCGATTTGAGCAGGGGCGAGATCCCCTTGAACCGCCGTGGGGTAGATAACAATCGGCAGTGAAGGGTCACGACGGCGAAGAATATTTAAAATATCGTGCAAAGCCGCACCCGTTGCAGAGGTGATAATCCCCACAGATTTTGCTGGGCTGGGTAACGGTTTTTTATGCCGTGTATCAAATAAACCTTGCGCGCTTAGCGTTTGTTTTAGCAACTCGAAACGTTGTTGCAATAACCCTTCGCCAGCAGGTTGCATGCTCTCAATAATTAACTGGTAGTCGCCGCGGGGTTCATATAGCGTGACAGTGGCGCGCACTAAAACCTGTTGCCCATTTTGAGGACGGAAGGTTACCCGTGCATTTTGCCCACGGAACATCGCCGCACGAACTTGTGCACGGTCATCTTTCAGCGTCAGATACCAATGACCTGAACTAGGCTGGGAAAAATTTGAAATTTCTGCAGTTAGCCATATCCGCCCCATTTGCTGATCAAGAAGTTCGCGCACGGCAAGGTTAAGCTTACTAACAGAAAAAATTGCACTATTTTGTGAAGTCGACATGTGAGCCAGATCAAATTTTAAAACAAGGACTTAATCGCTAAATACTAACCTAGCTATCGGAGTTATCAAGTAATTTTTCAAAAAAAGGCTGGAAGCAACCGATTACGGTGTGTATAATGCCGCGGCAATATTTTATACCTTTCCATAACGCTGCCTGGTGGGATATTGCCTATGTTACGCATTAAAAAAGAAGCACTAACTTTCGACGACGTATTACTCGTTCCTGCACACTCAACAGTATTACCAAATACAGCTGATCTCTCTACTCAACTGACTGCAAACATCCGCCTGAACATTCCAATGCTTTCTGCAGCAATGGACACCGTCACTGAATCTGACCTTGCAATCGCCTTGGCTCAAGAAGGTGGGATTGGCTTTATCCACAAGAACATGTCTATCGAGCGTCAAGCGGAAGAAGTTCGCCGCGTGAAAAAACATGAAAGTGGTGTTGTCACTGACCCTGTCACCGTTACCCCTGATACCACTATCCGCGAAGTGCAAGAAATGGCTGAACGTAATGGTTTCGCAGGTTACCCAGTGGTGGCGAAAGACAATTCATTAGTCGGTATCATTACAGGCCGTGATGTGCGTTTCGTGACAGATTTAGACCAACCGGTTACCGCGGTTATGACGCCAAAAGAGCGTTTAGTTACCGTCAAAGAAGGTGAAGCACGCGAAATCGTATTACAAAAAATGCATGAAAAACGCGTAGAAAAAGCCTTAGTCATCGACGATAACTTCCATCTGTTAGGGATGATCACCGTTAAAGACTTCCAGAAAGCAGAACGTAAACCAAACGCATGTAAAGACGAGCAAGGTCGTTTACGTGTTGGTGCTGCGGTTGGTGCTGGCGGTGGCAATGAAGAGCGCATTGATGCGCTGGTTGCAGCTGGTGTAGACGTCTTACTGATAGACTCTTCACACGGCCACTCTGAAGGTGTATTACAACGCATTCGTGAAACTCGCCAAAAATACCCTGACTTACAAATCATTGGTGGTAACGTTGCAACAGCTGAAGGCGCAAAAGCGTTAGCAGATGCAGGCGTGAGCGCAGTGAAAGTCGGTATTGGCCCTGGCTCTATTTGTACTACGCGTATCGTAACGGGTGTTGGTGTACCACAAATTACTGCAATCGCTGAAGCTGCAGAAGCTCTTGAAGGCACGGGTATTCCAGTTATTGCTGATGGTGGTATTCGTTTCTCTGGTGATATCTCCAAAGCGATTGCAGCGGGTGCCGCGTGTGTGATGGTGGGTTCGATGTTCGCAGGGACTGAAGAATCTCCGGGTGAAACTATCCTGTTCCAAGGCCGTACTTACAAAGCATACCGTGGTATGGGCTCATTAGGGGCAATGTCTAAAGGCTCTTCAGACCGTTATTTCCAATCTGATAACGCAGCAGACAAATTAGTACCAGAAGGCATCGAAGGCCGTGTTGCCTATAAAGGTCGCCTGAAAGAAATCATTCACCAGCAAATGGGTGGTTTACGTTCCTGTATGGGGCTGACGGGTTGTGGTACCATTGACGCACTGAGAACAAAAGCGGAATTTGTCCGCATCAGTGGCGCGGGTATTCAAGAGAGCCACGTACATGATGTGACTATCACCAAAGAATCACCAAACTATCGTTTGGGACAATAACCGATAACTTTACAGGGTGGTGTGTTGATGTATTGCACATCACCAATTTTTATTTTTGACTTGAATTTTTGGAATTCTCCTCAAATGACAACAAATATCCATAAGCATCGCATCCTTATCCTTGACTTCGGTTCGCAATATACACAGCTGATTGCCCGCCGTATCCGTGAAATTGGCGTTTATTGTGAACTCTGGGCGTGGGACGTTACAGAAGAGCAAATTCGAGAATTTAATCCAAATGGTATTATTCTTTCTGGTGGCCCAGAAAGTACGACTGAGAATGATAGCCCACGAGCACCCGACTACGTCTTTAACGCAGGCGTACCTGTATTAGGAATTTGCTATGGCATGCAAACCATGTCAATGCAACTGGGTGGTGCTGTTGAAGTTTCAGGTGAACGTGAGTTTGGTTACGCAAACGTTGAAATCACTGAACAATGTGAATTATTCCGCGATATCAAAGACTCTCTCAATGAAGCGGGCAAACCTGTTTTAGACGTGTGGATGAGCCATGGCGACAAAGTAACGGCTATCCCTGCGGATTTTAAAACCATCGCAAGCACACCAAGCTGCCCGTATGCCATCATGGCAAACGAAGAGAAAAAATTCTACGGTGTACAGTTCCACCCAGAAGTAACTCACACTCATCAAGGTTTAAATATTTTATCCCGTTTCGTCAAAGATATTTGTCAATGTGAAGCATTATGGACACCTGCTGCAATTATCGAAGACACTGTTGCGCGCTTGAAAGAGCAAATCGGTGATGACCACGTATTGCTGGCATTGTCAGGTGGTGTTGATTCTTCAGTTACCGCTTTACTGTTAAACCGCGCTATTGGTAAACGCTTAACGTGCGTGTTTGTTGATAACGGCTTATTACGTTTAAACGAAGCAGACCAAGTGATGGAAATGTTTGCAGGTAAATTTGACCTGAACATTATCCATGCTAAAGCGGAAGATCGTTTCTTAAACGCCTTAGCGGGGATCAGCGATCCTGAAGCGAAACGTAAGAAAATTGGTCATGTGTTTATTGAAGTTTTCGATGAAGAGTCATCTAAACTGCCAAATATCAAGTGGTTAGCACAAGGGACTATCTACCCAGACGTTATTGAGTCAGCAGCATCTGCAACTGGTAAAGCACACGTCATTAAATCTCACCACAATGTGGGTGGATTGCCAGATGACATGAAACTTGGCTTAGTGGAGCCGTTAAAAGAGCTGTTCAAAGACGAAGTGCGTAAAATTGGCTTAGAGTTAGGCCTACCTTATGACATGTTATATCGTCACCCATTCCCAGGCCCAGGTTTAGGGGTTCGTGTATTAGGTGAAGTGAAGAAAGAGTACTGTGACTTACTGCGCCGTGCAGATGCTATCTTTATCGAAGAGCTGCATAAAGCTGAATTATATCATAAAGTTAGCCAAGCATTCACTGTGTTCTTACCTGTTCGCTCTGTTGGCGTTATGGGCGATGGCCGTAAATATGACTGGGTTGTTTCACTGCGTGCAGTTGAAACCATCGACTTTATGACTGCTCATTGGGCACACTTACCATATGATTTCTTAGGCCGCGTTTCTAACCGCATCATCAATGAGGTTAATGGTATTTCCCGCGTGGTTTATGATATCAGCGGCAAGCCACCTGCGACGATTGAGTGGGAATAATCCCGCAATAAGAATCAGCTGGCACTGACTAGCAAAATAACTATCTAAGCCCATGTAAAATTGGGCTTTTTTGTTTTTGTGGCTTGCCGTATCTGGCACTGATTAGCAGCGTCAAGCACAAGTTGAATGGGGTATTAAAGTTGGTATTATCGCAAGCAGATGCCATGAACACCGACTGATACCATGCGATAGTTTTTGATCTCCTCATGGTATTAAAAATAAGTAATTCTTTGTTTTTAAAGGAATTAAATCATAGTTTCCTACGGTTGTTTTTGCATGGTATCAAAACGTTAAAAAAGGATAAAAATGAATGCTGACTGATACCAAACTGAGAAATTTAAAACCGAAAGAAAAGCTCTATAAAGTGAATGACAGAGATGGGCTATATGTCGCTGTAACGCCTGCAGGCTCTGTCTCTTTTCGTTATAACTACGCTATTAATGGCAGACAGGAAACGGTAACTTTTGGTCGTTATGGTATTGGCGGGATCACTTTAGCTGAAGCCAGAGGGCGGCTAGGGGAAGCCAAAAGAATGGTGGCAGATGGTAAGTCCCCGGCTAAAGAAAAAGCCAGAGATAAAGCGAGAATTAAAGGTGCTGAAACATTTGGTGCATGGGCTGAAAAATGGCTTCGTGGCTATCAGATGGCAGATTCTACACGGGATATGCGGCGATCAGTTTATACTAGGGAACTCAAGGGCAAATTTGGCAACCAAAAGTTAAATGAAATCACACACGAAGACTTACGGGCGGTCACTGATACTATTGTTGAACGTGGTGCACCAGCGACTGCGGTTCATGCACGAGAAATCGTACTTCAGGTTTATCGCTGGGCGATTGAACGAGGTCAGAAGGTAGAAAACCCCGCAGATTTAGTAAGGCCCGCAAGTATTGCTAAATTTGAACCCAGAGATCGATCGTTAACGCCAGGTGAAATTGGTTTGATGTATCGCTATCTTGAGAAGGTTGGGACAACGCCCTCAATTCGGGTAGCTGTAAAACTGCTATTGTTAACAATGGTACGTAAAAGTGAGTTAACTAATGCCACCTGGAGTGAAATTAATTTCAGTGAAGCAATTTGGACAATCCCAAAAGAGCGAATGAAACGTCGCAATCCGCATTTGGTTTTCTTATCGCGTCAGGTAATGGATATTTTAGTTGCCTTAAAAACCTTTGCAGGCGGTTCTGATTTTATTCTACCATCGCGCTATGATTCAGATGCACCAATGAGTAGTGCAACAATGAATCGGGTACTGGATCTTACCTATAAAGCTGCACAAAAAGACGGACACGACCTTGCTAAATTTGGACCTCACGATTTACGCAGAACAGCGAGTACATTGTTGCATGAAGCTGGCTATAACTCGGATTGGATAGAGAAATGCCTGGCACATGAACAGAAAGGGGTTAGGGCAGTGTACAATAAAGCTGAGTACCGCGAGCAGCGCACCGCTATGTTACAGGATTGGGCTGATATGATAGATGAGTGGATAATTTAATATAGAAGATCCTCTGAAAAGAAATAACTTTAAAGATTATATAATAAAGTTAATATTGATATAAATGCGTAATATCCATTACACAAATTTGAGTATTCTGTATGAAAATTAATACAGAATAGCTCAAATCTGATCAGATATATAAATCATTATATATCTATTTTAAGCTGCGTTTAAGCCTAGCAACTCTATTGATTTTTGTTAAGAGAGATATTTGACGCTGTTTCATATTTCCTCGTAAAGCTTTATCTTCAATAAAATCAAAAGTCTCTTGTATGGCTGAACTGTTAGATTTTATTCTTTTTATTTGGTATGTAAGTGCCTTTTTTATAGTGGATAAAAATGGCACAGCCATACCTAAGGCATCTAATCCTAAATCTAGACCATGTCTGATCTTGTTTTTATTTTTGAGTGCTTTCTCAAGCTCAATATTATATTGGTGTATGCGTTCATTCCTATCTGTTTGGTCAAGAGTGCTTAACTCTGAAAACAAAGATTGCATATATTTACGCGTAGTGCCACTAGACAATTCATTCTCAAACTCTAATATTGGAATATACTCATTAATATCAAATATAGAAATAAGAGATAAGCTAGGGTTTGTAATCATCTTCATTTCATTCATATCATAACACTGACTCAATGTTTGGTAGCTATACTTTTTATAAAAATTTAATAAGTGCCCCATCATTAGTGCATAGGGATGGTCTGAATATTCTGCATTTTCAGTATAGAAAGGAAAATATGTAGCATCCAAAGCATGTGCTAAATGAATCTGATTACTATTAACTGTAAATTCAAAGTCATAACTTTGTTTATTTTTAGATGGTAATAACCTAGTAATTGTATTATTGACCCCATATTGAGCTATTCCTATAGGACCTGATTGATTTAATGTATCTAAGCTATTTCTTAACGCTTTTTTTGGCCAAAGTATGAAATTGCTGATTAAATCTAAATTAATAGCTGTAAGCTCAGAAATTTGTTTCAATAGAGGAAGTATGTGTTTTTCCAATTCTGGGTCACTGAATATATAAGATTGGTTTAACTCAACTAGATCGATAGCAGATAATGCTGAAAGTGCTCTTCTGCTTATTACTGAGGACGGATTTTCGCTATATGCTTCGTTAAGTAAACCATAATCTAATCTGATTTCAGGCTGTATGTTTAATATTTTAATCCGACCTCGTTTAAGTAAAGTTAAAAATTCAAATCTACTTATTTTTTGATCTTCAAAAAAGTTATTTATATTTTTCGAAAAGGGAAGTACGCAGTAAACTATATCATAAAGTAATAAGTGATTTCTTAAGTTTGAATTTTTAAAAATAGAAAAATTCACTAGGCAACTAGACTTGTTTTTTTCTATGAAATATAATTCAGATTTTTTAAATTCGCCAGAATATATTTTATCAATATTTTCAAACCATAGGCTTTCATCACGTTCTAAAAAATTACAATTTAAATCCTTTTTATATTGAGATGGTGCGATACTGAATACTTCATCATGCATTATAATTTTTTTTGCTTTAGTATTCCCTATGATAACTTGAAATGAGTATGGGGATTTTAATTGACTAGTAGTTTTCTCAACATTATCAAGATCATGTTGTTTGCTGTTTGGAGCTAGTTCAATAATAATCCTGCTATTTTCATGATCCTCTCTGATTTGTGAAAACATTACATTAGAGTGTATAGACGCAATATGAACCAGCATTTGATCTAATGTAAAAGGTATACCTTCAAAATTTGAAGGTATATTTTCATCGGCAATCGATGTGAGTTCACACTCGTACTTTTCAGGAATTTTTGCAACAAGTTTTATAGGTGTTGTTATATATCTAATTTTGTTATCAAATATTTTCTCTATGTGGGAGAAATCTTCAGCTAAGCCAATGGCATATAAATGATATTCATAGTTGCTTATTTTGAATATTCTTGTAGATATATAAGGATACTCGGCTCGAAAATTTAAATCGATTCTTCTACACCAGCCATCATAATTTAGTATCAATTTCATTACTCCATGTATACATGCTTATTTGATATATAATTTAATTGAAATTTATCACAAACTGATTTTATAGCCTTAGATACCGCTTGGTGTGATAATTTTTTACCGATCAGTGAGCTGATTATTTCAGCTATCTCTCGTTGATTAAAACCTTTTTTGCGTAAAACTAACATGCGCTTTTTATTATCTGATAAACGTGAATTGACCATTTCACGGGCAATATTGCGTATCTTATCTATATCATCAGGCCCCAAAGAAATTCCTGCATTTGTCATGTTATTAACAATACTAATTATTTCCTCACATGTTTTTTCATCAACGGTAATTGATCCAGAAAATGTATTTTGGATATGCTCAAAAAATGTAAGTGATTGAGCGTAATTTATTGTTTTATTTTTAAGATAATAATAAAAATACTCATCTATGAGATTATCACCTGACATAGCGTTTAAACGCTCTGGTTTAGCTATTTGGCGACATAATCTTAAAACTTCCAATTCAAATTGTTTAGAAGAGCGCATTGCTTGTTTATAGGCTGGGTTCCAAGAGCCATCTTGTAATTGTGGTTTATGGTGAGCACAGTATTTATGGCTAAAATCTGGCCCTTTCTTTAGTCCATATTTTTCTTCAGTATCATCAATAAAACCGTCGTTATCCCAATTGGTAATAAATGAAGAAAACTCAGTTGGGTTGCCACAAAGACGACATAATCCTTTGCTTCTTTCCGTATTAAAGTAGATATCAGGTGCAAGCCTTGATCTTTTGGGGCGTTTTCCTTTGCAGTGGGAAAATAAGCTTTTTAATGTTTCTTGAGTAGCTATAAATAATTTATCTGGCTCTGTATACGTAGAATGCTCAACAAAAGGCCTAAGATAATCGCCAATACAATCAGAGCAGTAATGAAAACCTCTCATTTTGATTAAATCGCTGTAAGTTAGCTTAGCTGGCGCTATTGGACTATATCGCAGATAGTTGGCAGGAAGACTATTCAAGTATTCAGATACAGCTGGGTCAACTAATTCTTTGATTAGTCTGACTATATTATGGCTTTTGGAAACTTGAGAATATGAATGCCATTGTTCCCTAAACATCGTAATGGCAGCTGCTACGGATTTATCACAGCCAGCCCATATTGGAATATAGAACTTACCTAATCGTTTTTGGATATCAAATTCCAGTTTCATTTAATAAATTCAACTTTTTTGTCCAATAGATATGATTAATGTACTAGCAAAGCCTGACATTATCTAGCAAATAATGTTTAGGAGGAGTAAGTAATGAGCATATCAGTGAAAAATAAAACGCTGATCAACCGTAAGACATTGTTGAAAATGATCCCATTATCAGACCGAACCATCTACAACCTGGAACAACGAGGGGAGTTTCCTCGTCGTATTGTGTTGACAAGTCGGAGCGTTGCCTGGGATTTGACTGAAGTTGAAAACTGGATAGAAGAAAGGCGCAGATCATTGTTAAAAGCGGCTAGACCAGGAGATTTATGCAGGGAGTTATCATGGCGATTGAAATAATGTCTGCATTCACAAATGAACCACCTTTATTTGACTATGTTTTACCCAATATGGTCGCTGGGACTGTAGGGGCAATAGTTGCCCCAGGAGGTGTAGGAAAGTCTATGCTGGCTTTGCAATTAGCTGTTCAGATAGCCGGTGGGCCTGATTTATTAGGAATGGGGGAGCTAATGACAGGTAATGTAGCGTATTTACCTGCTGAAGATCCAACAATAGCGATATATCACAGACTATATGCTTTAGGTGCAAGTCTTACTTATAAGCAACAGCAATCCGTGGCAAATGCACTCATGATTGAACCTTTAATTGGCAAATCCCCAAATGTTATGTCTTCTGAATGGTTTAATGATTTACGCAATATTGCAAAAAATAGGCGTTTATTAATTTTAGATACTTTAAGGCGCTTTCATATTGAGGAAGAAAATGCCAGTGGCCCAATGGCACAGGTAATTGCCAAAATGGAAGCGATAGCAACCGAGACAAATTGCTCAATCATCTTCCTGCACCATTCAAGCAAAGGAGCTGCCATGATGCGTACAGGAGACCAGCAACAAGCCAGCCGAGGTTCTTCTGTATTAGTCGATAATATCCGTTGGCAATCATATCTATCAGCAATGACGTCTGAAGAGGCGGTTGAGTGGGACATAGAGCCTAGCCAAAGGAACTATTTTGTTCGATTTGGTATCAGTAAAGCAAATTATGGTGAGCCTTTTACTGAACGCTGGTTTCAACGTCATGAGGGCGGTGTGTTATTACCAGTTACTCTGACAAAAAAGAAACGCCAGAAAATGATTAGAAATAAAGCGGTGGTAATGGACGATGACGATAACTGGTAATGTGGTTGTTCCAACAAGCACGGCTTTTCAGGCGAGAGTGGTTATTTATCAGCCGAGTAAAAAGCCATTAGAGCGTAAAGGTCAGTGGATTTATACTTCGTTTGGCAAGTGTAGAGTGACAGGAAGACTTGGTCAACGTCACGCTGACATTGTTGAAAGTATGTTTTTTGTGGCTGAGCGTAAGCGTGATATAGATGATGGCGGAATTGAGTTGTTGGTCGATCCTGCAAAACTGAGGAAAGTGTTATCAGACAATCAATATAGTGGAGGAAGATTAAATAAATTACTTCTGGAGTTAAAGGCAGCAACTGTCGAAATTGTGGCACCTCAGCTGGAGGAAAATGGGGATGGGGGACGAATTATTGGTGGCCTAATTGATCATGTTATCCCGTCACCAATGACTAGATACAACCCTCTTACGGGCGGAGTTCGTAGGCTTTGGAAAGTTAGGCTAGGCATCGCACTTGTTATGCTACTGGAGCGTGATTTGTATTTATATCACCAGCCTGCATTAATCGTAAGGCTGAAACATGGCATTAGTCAGGCTGTGGCTCGCCATGTACTGACACATAGTAATAATCCTTCTGGGGGGTGGCATCTTGATACGTTGTTCCTCGCAGTTAGTGGTAATGATATTAGTGCAAAGACAATGCGTAATTATCGAACCAGAATTAAAGATGATATAGAAAGTTTGCGTGTTATAGGCGTTCATATCAATTCAGAAAATCGGGTAAAACGACTCACAGGGGCCTGAAAGTAACTCACAGCGGCCCGATAAAACTCACAGGGGCCCGAATAAAACTCACAGCGGCCCGATAATTTGGGATTTTGGCAGGATCTTTAGAATTATTCAGAATATACAAAAGGTGTCTTGTCCGCTTTATGCGGACATAACACCTAAATTCAATCGGCTTACGCCGATGGTTTGAACGCCAAGAAAGGAACAAAGCTCTGTCTGTGAAATAAAGCTTCTTTCCTGGCGTTTGGTTCGCCCAAAGGGCGAATCAATAAAATGATGTTTTAACACTACCAGAACACAACTCAAACGCTATTGAAACGCTATTTGAGCACTATTACGACACTATTTAATCGCTGTTTTATCACTAAATTATTAAATGATGGTAAGAATGTGGCGATATAAAGCAGTTAACTTAAGTATAGCGAAAAAATAGCGATTTATTGTATGAGTATGAAGTGAAGTAATGAACTCTGAAGTTAGGGCAGGATAGGTGAAGTAGGACTACCAACAAGTTGTTAGTCACTCTTCACTCGATTTTATTCGCACTTTGGTGCTCAACAATAAATCCTGCTCTACGGGGTTATAAGCTACCGCTATTAACGGAGTAATGATGAATAAAGAATTAAAAGAAACACGAAAAAATAGCACACCAATAAAAGTTTATTGTTTGCGAAGTGAAAAAGAAAATATTGAATCTCAGGCTAAAAAAGCAGGCTTGAGTGTTGCTAAATATCTACGGGAAGTAGGACAAGGTTATCATATAACAGGAATAGTTGATTATGAATGTGTCAGAGAGCTAGCAAAAATAAATGGTGATTTAGGTCGGTTAGGAGGGCTATTAAAATTATGGCTAACAAATAATATCAAAACAAAAAACATTAGCAGTGTAACCATAAGAGCAGTATTAAACAAAATAGAATCTAATCAAAATGAAATAGGAAGAATAATGAAAGATATTGTAATGCGAAAATAATAGTAAATTTTAGCGGCTAAAATTTACTTCAGACCTAAAAAATAAATATCCAGTAATTAAAAGCAGCATCTTAATGTTAATTATCTTTTATAAAAAGGTATACCTATGCAAAAAATAAAAATTTTAGCGGCTAAAATTATGTTTGTCGCTTCAATTACAACTGTGACTTACATACAGTCTCCAATTGCTATGTCAGCAGGCATTCCCGTACTTGATGGTACGAATTTAAGCCAGAACATTATGTCTGCTATGGAAGCTGTAGCCCAAACAGCGAAGCAAATTGAACAGTATCAAACTCAACTACAACAATATGAAAATCAATTACAAAACACATTAGCACCTGCGGCTTATATCTGGGATCAAGCTCAAACTACGATTGATAATTTATTACAAGCAACAGATACACTTCAGCACTATCAGAATCAATTAGGAAGCTTAGATGCATACCTGAGTAAATTCCAGGATGTTTCATATTATCGGGGATCTCCTTGCTTTAATGGTACAGGCGGATGTACGCCATCAGAAAAAAAAGCAATGGAAGAAAATCGCATATTGGCTTTTGAATCGCAGAAATCTGCGAATGATGCGCTATTTCGTGGATTAGATCAGCAGCAAAAAAATATACAAGCAGATGCAAGGCAATTACAACGTTTACAACAAGCGGCCCAAGGAGCGAATGGACAATTAGCGGCAATTGGTTATGCAAACCAACTGGCGAGTAATCAGGCAAACCAGTTATTACAAATTCGTAGTTTATTAATTACTCAGCAGAATGCCGCTGCGGCTAGACTATCCTCTGAACTGGATGATGAGGCTCGCGGTGCAGCAAGAGAAAAGCAATTACGGACATGGAATTATCAACCAAGCCCAACCGATAATTATTGAGGTAATAAATATGAATAATTTATTTTTTATCGTGTTGACTTTATTTTGTATTTTTTTAACTGGGTGTGAAAGGACAATAATAGAGGCTAATAAAATAACGTGTCATGAGGATAATTATGAAAAGTCTTTATCGGAAATTAAAGACAAGAGTTCACAGGGAATATTTATTGGTGAATGTAACTCCATAAGAAAATCAAAGGAAATGAGAGAGTGGAAATTTAAATCAAGTCCAGAAGACAACTTTTAAGGGAATAAATTATGAAAATCACTATCTCATGTTGTTTCTTAATTATATTAGGGTTATTTCCTGATATCGCGTTGGCACAAGAATTAAGTAGTAGTGGCGTGATGAATGATGTTCTCAATCGTTTTCATAGCGCAGCCTCAACCTGGGCTCCAACAATAGAAGGTGCTGCCAGTCGGTTATTTTGGACATTAGTAACCATTTCTATGGTGTGGACGTTTGGCATGATGGCGCTACGTAAAGCGGATATTGGTGAGTTCTTTGCTGAACTGGTTCGTTTTACTATTTTCACTGGTTTCTATTGGTGGCTACTCTCGAATGCAACACACGGAATGAATATAGCAGGTTCAATAGTGGATTCATTGCAACAGTTGGGAGCTGAGGCGGGAGGGCTTGGCAGTAGTAAATTAGGCCCTTCCAGCATTCTTGACATGGGCTTTGAATTATATGACAGAACTGTTGAGGCAACGTCAGAATTAAGCTGGAAGGAGTTTGCCACAGCTTTAATGATGGAACTAATGGCATTGGCAGTACTGGTTGTATTAGCCATTATCTCAGTAAATTTATTATTACTGTTAGCTGCCAGTTGGATTTTACTATACGCAGGCGTGTTTTTCCTTGGTTTTGGCGGCTCCAGATGGACTTCTGACATGGCGATCAACTATTACAAATCCATTCTTGGTATTGCTGCACAGCTACTGTCTATGGTGCTTATCGTCGCTATTGGTAAGCAATTCTTGTTGGATTATCACAATAAAATCAGTGAGAACATGGCAAGCCAGGAATTAGCCGTGATGTTAGTTATTTCTCTTTGCTTACTGTTTTTAGTGAACAAGGTTCCACCGATGATTTCAGGTTTAGTTTCTGGCGGTAATATCGGAACGATGGGGATTGGTTCATTCGGTGCAGGAGCCGCGATGGGGACAGTGATGACAGCGGCAAGTATGGGGGCTGCGGGGATGAAAATAGCAGGTGGTGCGATAGCAAGCGGGGCTGCTAATGCGACTAGTGGTATCAGTGCGATAAAGGCGGCTTTTGAACAAGCACAAAGCAGCATGGCTGATGGAGCCATGCCAAGTGGAGGTAGTGAGACAACACAAAATAGAAGTGGTGGGTCTAGTACTGATTCAGGCGATTCACCTTTCAGCAAAGCCGCTGGTTTCGATAGCACGGATAGATCTTCTGTAAGCCCCCAAAACCGCACTAAGGATGCAGACTCGTCTATTCGTGATGATATGGCAGAGACAAGTGCTGATAGGGCCGAGTTTTCCGATAATGCTTTGACAGGCGGGGATAAGCACAGTATGGATCCTGATAATGATGAGGTTAATGACTTTGTTAATCGTAACAAATCAGATAAATAAGAGGCATTGAACATGAAACAAAGTAGCTTCTTGGTAGCATTTGATTTACTTGACCAGAATGCGGATTTAAATGCAAAAGTTGCCTATGAGCCGATTGATGTTGTGCTCGCGGAAGAAAAAGTAGATGCGACAGAAGAAATAACTAATTTCATTAAAAAGAGTGAAATTGAAGTTAAAAATGAGGGATTTTGTAGTGAACTAGCCAGTAATGTGTTTGAGGAGAAATCGGAAGATAGTCCATTTTCAATAGCTGCGGGGCTTACTAGCTAGTGTTTTTAAAGCACGCAGGCCAGTGATGGTGCACTGACCTGCATTTTCACAGACCACCTGGATATGAGGTGATATATGACAGCTCCACATAATACAGAAGTTCAAAGAACAATTCATCACGTAGCAAGCGAACTGGCCGCGTTAGAGTTTATAAATCAAGATGCTGCACGAGAGATCTCACAAGTTGCCGAAGCGGTTGCCAATATGTTTACGGTGCTTTATTACCAAGCAGAAACCGGAGATGCAACAAAACAGGATTTTCAGGAAGCACAGGCTAAGCTTAAGGAAGTGTTATTAACGTTATGATTTGTCGATTCAAAGGTGGTAATTAGCCGCCTTTGAGTCCTGTAAGGCCTGTAAATAGTTTTGTGTATTATGATTTTAACAACTCAATCATAATAACGTAATAATGTATATAATTGACCTCAATTACAGTAGTCATTATCATTTATATTGATTTTTTTCTTATAAAGCTATTTTCGATTGTCTTAGTTATCTAGAATAGCTCTATAAATATTAAAGTTTTATGACTGAATCATCAATATTTATCTTCTCAATATCACTGTTAACTAAATTAATGATTCCATTACCATAAAAATAAATTCTAGGGTAAGAGTAAAATTTTGTAATAGTTTCACCTATTTCAAAATTCATAAACTCACGGCTTATAGTATCTTTATTTCTATGGTAAATTCCAGTATCAATTAGAAACTCAAAACTACATATTCTAAAGTTATATGAGTATTCAAATGCATATTTTTCATTAGGGAGTTTATAGCCGGAAAATATAGAGGGGTCTTCAGTTCCTTCTATAACGTCAAAGTGGACATCTTTGCACATCCTTATTATCTCCCCATTAAATCCAGAAGACTCATACAAATATGCAATCTCATCCAAGCTTAAATTTTCCATATGAAAACATGTGAATATTTCAAACTCATCCTCAATGTTCTCCATGTATCTTTCATGTATTTCATCGATATCCTCATGTGTAAAACTATGTAATTTTTGATCTATATTGTTAGTTATGAACTCACTTAATGAATTATAGAGAAAAAAATTATTTTCTAAATTAAGATTAACCAAATCTTCTCTTAAGTCAGCATGAAATTCATTATTTTCTTTATTTGAAGACATGAAGTCATGTGAGTTATTTGTAATGAAAATGATATCATCTTTTATTTTTTCCTTGGATAAATATTGTATTAACGCATTCCAGATAAGAGCGTCCCTATAACCTTTCTCATTATCTCTAAATGGCCGCTTGGAAAAAATGGCTTTATCTAACAACATATCGTTGTTAATGTTTGATGATGATATAATATATGTATCTGGAAACACTTTTAATAATTCATTTTGAAAGCTGAAATTTTTAATATCATCACTCAAATCATCTATAGAAAAATTATTATCGGAGAGTGAATTAATTTTTCTTTTTACTTGATGTATGTCTTTTTGTAGTTTTTCAATTTCATCGTTGTATTTTTTTTGGGTTTCTTTGATTACAACGAAGGGTATGATAAGCTGATTTTCTGATGTGTTTTTAATGAAATTAGATAGAACTTGAAACATGGCGCTAGACATTTTCCAGTTATTATAAAATATATTGGTATCTATCAATATTAACATTTCTTTCTTCCTGAGATGACCTCGTCATCCTATGTGCTGGAACGTGAGTATTGACGTTCATTGTTATTCAAAATTAAACAATCAACAGAATATATTTGCATGAACAATTTTATGTGAGTGAGAATCCATAAGCTTTGATTGAAATATCTTTGATTTTACTTTCGCTGATTCTGCTTTTTAGATTTGAGTATACTTCTAGTGCTTCCTTGTAAAACTGTGTATGGTCTGGATCATCATCAGCACATTCAATAGCCTTTGCAAAACACTTTGTCGCAGAAAACAATTTAGATATACAAATAATCATCAACATATGTTTCAAAGCAAGACTTTCTCTACGAGTATCAGGTAATGGAATTACAACAAATTCATTATTAATATTTAAGGTTGAGCTTGCTTCATCTGTGACTTGTTGTAATGTTGGGTGTTTCATTTTACATAGCAGCTTATAGTTGTGATAACAAAGTTTCCATGCCAAGTTAAATTCTTCATTATTTGGAAATTCATCTGGTATGTTTCCGTATAAATCTTTATGTGCAGCCATTTTGCAGAGCTTTTGGGCTCCCCAAGGAACATCCGCATTCTTATTATTCAGAACTTCATCAGCTAGATCTTGGCGTTCGACCAGACAATTAACAACAAGAGCATTTTCGTAAAGTGAAGCAGCTACACATGCCGCTTGGTATGGATAACCCCAGTTTATTAATAACCATGCACCTCTAAAATCACTCATGGAGCGTTTCAGAAATGTAGCCGAAAGCTTAATTGGTTTAGTATTTGAATTTTTGCCTTTAAGAAACGGAGCTTTAATCGCTAGATTCATACAATCTTTGGCTAGGGAATCCCAAGGTTTTAAGTCTACAAAACTATGATCAATCGCCTTCATTTCTAGATGAGCTAAATAATTCCAGTAGTGGTCTTGCCAATTATCTTTAGAAATCATATGTTAATCAATTTGTTATAATTTAAGGGTGTCCACAAAATGCTTCCATGGAGTTATTATTAAGCACCCCAAAAAAACATGAGGAGTGATATGTTTAGTCTTTGCATGATGAGCTACGCGGTTGGAAAAAGCAATGCCTGCTATACTTGGAGTTGACGGCGGAAAGAGATGACCACTCTGAATCCGAAATGAGGGGAATAGGCAGCTAGAATTAACAAAGGCTGACAACTACCTTGTTTATTAAATCTTCAGTGATTTATGCTGATATAATCAAATGGATAAGGCCATTTTATGATAGCCTCTTTGATGAGTTCTTTTAATAAAGCAGGAATAAAGTTCTAAGAAGGATAAAATACTGAATGTAAATAGAGGTGGCAATGGCAGCCTTGATGTTACTTCCCATCTGAACGATAATGAAGCAATAGTCAGTTTCCAAGTACGTAAAGTGTTGTTATAAAAAATAGCAATTGGGTTAGGCTCTAGCCCCGTTAGTTGGGATTGAATAAATCCTGTCATTAAGTAAACGTTAGTTCACAGGATAGATAATGAGTATTATTAAAAATGCTATTGACTCAATTCAAATTGGGGTTGAAGACTTTCAAAGTGATGACGATAGACGCAGTATTTCTGCTGTAAGAAATATTGCAGCTGGAATCTTATTGCTTTACAAAGAGAAACTCTGTCAGCTCTCTCCAGATAATAATAGAGAACTTTTAATTAAGCAAAATATTAGACCTGTAAAAAATGAAAAAGACGAAATAGTTTTTGAAGGAAAAGGCCACAAGACGGTTGATGTTCAGTCCATAAAAGAAAGATTCCGTAGTTTGAATGTTACGGTAGACTGGGGTCGCTTCGATGAAATTAACAAACTAAGAAATGATTTAGAGCATTATTATACATCTGAGTCTCCGGATGCTGTACGTGAAATTGTAGCTAAATCATTTTTACTGATTCGAGATTTTCTATCAGACCACTTAGACCAAGATCCTCAAGAAAGTCTCGGTAACGACTGCTGGGCAGCTTTGCTTGAAGTGAGTGATGTTTACTCAGCAGAAGATAAAGCCTGTCAAGCGACTATTAATGCGATTGACTGGAAATATCATTCTGTCGAAATGGCGCTCAAAAATCTTCGCTGTAACCAATGCTATTCTTCGCTGATACAAGCACTGTATCTTGATGATTGTTATCCAATGATCAATTTGCATTGTAAGTCATGTGGGCATGACTTCTGTTTT
The DNA here is from genome assembly GCF_028482245.1 of Providencia sp. PROV129. Taxonomy (NCBI): domain Bacteria; kingdom Pseudomonadati; phylum Pseudomonadota; class Gammaproteobacteria; order Enterobacterales; family Morganellaceae; genus Providencia; species Providencia sp. PROV129. Next base: position 47,708 of record NZ_JAMPQD010000014.1, on the reverse strand, counting down.
GATGAGGTGATTGAACAATGCATTGATGATTCTTTGGCTGGAGAGGTAATGAGAAACGCAATGGATGGCGGTAACTCTCCTTATGATGCATGCCATGAGTGTGGGAAAAGCACTTTCATTCATGAAGAAGGTGTGTGTGTTGCATGTGGTTATGAAATGGAATACACCTATTGCGAAATGTGCGAAGAGCCATTGAGTTTAGAGGAGCAATATAATGCAGGTAAATGTAGTTACTGTCAGTATAAATGGGAAAAAATAATGGCGGAATGAGTAGGGCTGAACTATTGCTCTTTGTCACGTGATTTCCTTTGAATAAGAAGGTCAATACATCCGTTACTGAAGTTATTATATGGTCATTAGTGTAGCTTCGAGAATGGTCGAACTGGTGGTTTAAGTAAAGTAGTTGTTAACTGAGTATGGTATTTTTTATGGTGTTACGATAAATCGTATTTGTAATTAATTGTTTTAAGAGATGTTTGACTTTTTATTGATAATCGAGTGGGAATAATCCCCCAATAAGAACTCGCTGGCACTGACTAGCAAAATAACGACTTAAGCCCATGTAAAAGTGGGCTTTTTTATGACATCAATTTTTCTTGATTATCAGAAACTAATGCAGTCAAAAAATCGGCGACAACACGTACTCGTCGTGAATGGGCGAGGTCAGAATGAATGGCTAACCAAATTGATTGGTCGCAGCCAATATCATTCTGTAGGCAAATTAAACCCATTTTTCTTGCAATAAAATGCGGTAAAACCGCAAGTCCGAGACCAGTTTTTACAGCACTAAATTGAGCTGACATTGTGGTCGTAGTCAACCGGCAAGGTCTTCCTCTGAGCGTTCTTTCTAGCCACTGCGCGGAATTAAGGTGCTGTTGTGTTTCAGACCAACCTATAAAATCATCATGTTCTAAGGTGTTAGGCCTATCTGGGTTTTGCCTGCGTTGTAAATAGCTTTCTGAGGCATAAAGACCGAAGCCAAGGATACCTAATTTGCGGATCCTCAAATTTCCACTCTCAGGTCTAACCATACGTAGAGCAATATCGGCATCTCGTCTATGCAAATTAACGGTTGAAACGCTTGTGACAATTTCGAGGGTTAGATTAGGGTTAACGTCAGTTAGCGATGGTAGAGCAGGGATAATAAGGTGGTCAGCTAAGCCTTGTGCGGTTGCTAAGCAAACATGCCCCATAACGCTTTCACTCTTTTTGTGCGCAGCATAGCTAAACGCGAAGCCTGCTTGCTCTAAAGCCTCTGCCTGTGAAATTAACGCACTTCCTTCATCCGTAAGCTTATAACCAAGCTGATCGCGGGTGAATAATCGAACGCCTAATGCTTCTTCGAGTCGTTCTAAGCGCCGTGATGTCGTTGCAATACCCAGTTTTAATACCTTGGATGCAGCACTTAGTGTGCCTTCTCGTGCAATAGCTAAAAATATTTTGGCATCATCCCAGTTCATCTATTTTTTCTCATCCATTTTCCATTTTTGGAAAATTGATTGTTAATATTGCTCATATGAATCGTTATTTTAGGAAAATATACTGAAATACGCTAAATAAACCAAGGGGCAGATGATGAATAAACGTATTTTAGGAAATGGGCTCGAAGTTTCGGCAATTGGGCTAGGTTGCATGGGAATGAGTGAGTTCTATGGACCTCAAGATGACCAAGCGGCGATGGATGTACTACATAAGGCGGCTGAACTTGGGTGCACAATGCTAGATACTGCCGATACATATGGCAATTTTCATAACGAAGAATTGATTGGGGATTTTCTTAAACAGACGGATGTAGATATCAAGGTTGCAACAAAGTGTGGCATCGTACGCCGCTCAGGGGAATATGAGCGTAGAATCGATAATAGTGCCCAATATATTCGCAGTGCTTGTGAAAGTTCACTACGCCGATTAGGTGTCGATTGTATTGATTTGTATTATATTCATCGCTTAGATCCAAAGGCATCAATAGAAACGACAATGGAAACATTGGCTGAATTGGTTGCTGAGGGGAAAATAGCCCATATAGGGTTATCAGAAGTGAGCGCGGCTACGCTTAAACAGGCTCATGCTGTGTTTCCCGTTAGCGCAGTCCAAACAGAATATTCCCTTTGGACGCGTGATGTTGAAGCTGAAATTTTGCCAACTTGCAAAGAACTGGGTATTGGCTTTGTGCCGTATTCCCCTTTAGGGCGTGGTTTCTTAACGGGTCGTTTTAATGATCAGAGTTCGTTTGAAAGTGGCGATTTTCGAAAGGGATTACCACGTTTTACATCTGAAAACCTCAAAGCTAACAGCACATTATCTGATTTTATTATTCAGATGGCGGAGCAAAAATCATGTTCTCCTGCACAGATTTCACTGGCGTGGTTACTGGCTCAAGGAGATAACATTGTGCCAATACCGGGGACTAATAAAGTAAAACATCTTGAAGACAACTTTGGCGCAGTTGATATTTGTTTAACCTCAGAGGATTTACATCAAATTAAACAAGCCCTTGAGCATTTTCAACCAGTGGGATCCCGATATTCTGTTGAGGGTATGAAGGGGATTAATGCCTAAATAGGGATTAATCAGGGAATAACAGTGTTTAGGCATCTGATATTTAATGGATGCCTTTATATTATCAATACGAAATGATCCCGCAAGATAGTTTGGTTTTTTATGCAATTAAAGTGAATTATTACTTGTTCAATTTCCTTAAGTTGCTATCATCCAAAGAAGTTATACATTTCATGTATATTTTTATATCCCACAATCATCAAAATAATGAGTTGGGGTAACATGACAACAGTTAAGGAAAATCTTGTGGCATTTCGTTTAAAATATCTGGCATTACTCCCTCTTTTTGTTGCAGCAACCGCTTGTCAGCAGCCTACTAATCCAAATAACACGTCTATTGCAATGCCAGCTGCGCATGTGCAGCCTGTTGTTGTAAATAATTCATGGATTGAAATTTCACAAAGTGCATTGGATTTTAATATCAAAAAAGTTCAAGCGTTATTAGGGGATAAATCCGCCATGTGCGCCGTTCTCAAAGGGGATGCTTATGGCCATGATTTATCATTAGTGACGCCAGTGATGATTGCCAATAATGTGCAATGCATTGGCGTGACTAATAACCAAGAATTAAAAACCGTGAGAGACCTTGGTTTCAAAGGCCGTTTAATGCGCGTTAGAAGCGCAACTGAAAAAGAAATGGAGCAAGCAACACAGTATCAAACGGAAGAGTTGGTCGGTAATTTAGAAATGGCGCAGCGCTTAAATGCTATTGCGAAACAGCAAAATAAAGTCATCCCCATCCATCTTGCGTTAAACTCTGCAGGTATGTCGCGTAACGGGTTAGAGGTAAGTACGCCCTCGGGCCTTAATGAAGCGAAGCTAATTTCACAATTACCAAATTTAAAAATTGTCGGCATTATGTCCCATTACCCAGAAGAAGATGAGGCACAAATTCGTAAAGATCTCGCTAAATTTAATAAAGAATCTCAGCAAGTATTGAATATAACGGGGTTAAAACGCGAAGATGTCACACTGCATGTTGCGAATACTTATGCAACAATTACTGTGCCTGAATCATGGTTAGATATGGTGCGTGTTGGTGGTATTTTTTATGGTGATACCGTTGCAACCAACGACTACAAACGTGTGATGACATTGAAATCAAACATTGCTTCAGTAAATCATTATCCGAAAGGCAATACGGTTGGATATGACCGTACCTTTACACTGAAACGTGATTCTGTTTTAGCGAATATTCCTGTTGGTTATGCTGATGGTTATCGTCGTGTATTTAGTAATACAGGGCATGTGCTTATCAATGGCCAGAAAGTACCCGTATTAGGAAAAACTTCAATGAATACTGTGATGGTAGATGTGACTGATATAAAACAAGTCCGCCCAGGTGATGAAGTGGTTTTCTTTGGTAAACAAGGTAATGAAGAAGTTACGGCTGAAGAAGTTGAAGACATCAGCGGTGCACTATTTACAGAAATGTCCATCCTTTGGGGGGCTACCAATAAACGCGTCTTAGTGGATTAAATTAATTTTTTATTCAACATATTTTAACCCGCATTGATTGCGGGTTTTTTATCCTAAAAATAATTTCGGATTATATGCAATATATTACAATGTGTTGATAAAGTGCTGTTTAAGTGAATGACTATCGAAACCTTTACGTTGATATGTTAGCTTGGTTGAACCTTTTCTGAGCGGATAGACTCAGAAGGCGAATAGTAGAATGAGAAGGATATTATTTATGTATCAAGTTGATTTACACGCCCATACCATTGCCAGCACCCACGCATACAGTACCGTTAATGAATATTTTGCTGAGGCGGCGAGCCGTGGTGTAAAGCTATTTGCAATCACCGATCATGGCCCTGAAATGCAGGATGCACCGCACGAATGGCATTTTGGTAATATGCCCATTTTACCGCGGATTGTTGATGGCGTTGGCTTACTGTATGGCATTGAGGCCAATATTAAAAATAAGCTAGGTGAAACAGACTGTAATGAAAAAATTGCTCGCCACTTAGACATTATTTTAGCAGGTTTTCATGAACCTGTTCTTGAACCACAAAGTCTTGCAGATAATACCGAAGCAATGATTGCCACTATTCGCAGTGGAAAAGTACACATTATTACACATCCTGGTAATCCCAAATATCCTATTGATATCAAAGCCGTTGCCCAAGCAGCTAAAGAGTGTAATGTTGCGCTAGAAATGAATAATTCATCTTTTTTGCACTCGAGAGCGGGCAGCCAACAAAATTGTCTCGAGATTGCAAAAGCAGTGAAAGAAGCAGGGGGGTGGGTTGCGTTGGGTTCTGATTCCCATTTTGCAGGCTATTTAGGGCGTTTTGATCGCGTAGTGGAAATGTTGGAATCGATTGATTTCCCTCAATCACAAATTTTAAATGTGACTCCCCGTCGAGTGTTGGATTTTCTTGAATCCCATGGACGTAAGCCAATCCCTGAATTTGCAGATTTTTAGTGAACTAATCAGATAACTTGCAATGAATAAAGCCGTTAACACGCTAACGGCTTTTTCTTTTATCTTATAACTCTATTTTCATTCGTATACAGGCTAAATTAACCTGAGCGAGTGCAGAATAATAATTATCATGGCAAATAGACGTAAAACCGTGTTTTTGGTAAAAACGCTCTGCATTCGGTGATGAGTCTAAGGTTAGGGTTTTTATTTTTCGTTTTTTCGCTTCGGCCTTTATTGCATCCAATATTAAGCCTGCTGCACCATATCCCATATACTCTGGCAGCGTGAATATCGCATCAATACTATTTGATTCTAAATTTAAAAAGCCAGTTGATATAGCGTCATCGTGTTCATTTACAGCAACAAAAAAGGGATTGTTCTCAACCATTTTTATGTAGCTTAGTGGCATTTCATCAGGTGTCCAATTGTAAATCGTTTGTGTTTCATAGCTTGTTTTACAGCCATGGCGAATGGCTTGATTACGAATAAACCATAACCGTTTGGCTTCTTTTGGTGTTGCTAATCGAATTTGCATTTTTTTACCTAAATAATGTCATTACACATCATTTGATTAAAACCAAAAACAAAGGGGGAAAGCAAGTTATAAAGTATTAAAAGTTAAAATTAAGCTAAAAAATAAAAAAAGAGGACAACAAATTAATTGATTTTAAATGGATAATTTAAATAAAAAAATCGAAATCAAATAAGAAGGTTTTGTTAATTGATTGTTTTTATTTGTATTTTTTTATTTTAAATAATGGTAATCAGCTAAAAATAAAGTAAATAAACAATCAACAAACTGAAAATATTTATTTACTAAAATAACCTATAAAAAATTTATAAATCTTTAAATTTGTCCTATTGTGGGGGAATATTCATTTGTGATTTATTAGTGTTGCAAGAACATCCTTGCTTTAAAATTCTAAGGTACAAAAATGAAAACGTTATTAGCAATTGCAACGGTTATGTCTATTGCTGTTTCTGGTGCCGCACTGGCGAATACGAATACGGCAGCAAAAACTGAGCCTGTTACTCATGCTGCTAAAGTTCAGCATACTGCGAAAACCCACCATGCTAATAAATTAAAAGCCGAGAAAAAAGTGGATAAAAGTAAAACTGAAGAAACCAGCAAAGCAATATAGAACCAATAAGCTGTGACAAATATCTTTGTATTTTAACGTAAGTCCTAGATCAAATTTAAAGGTAGAAAAAATGAAAAAATTAGTCGCAATCGCAACTGGATTATCATTTGCTATTTCTGGTGCAGCATTAGCAAACACAACCGTCAAATCTGAGCCTGTTTCACCTATTGCGCAATCACATCAAGTGGCTAAATCGTCTCATTTGAACGCGAAAGCTGAGAAGCAAGTTGTTAAAGAAAAGCGTGCTGAAAAAAGCAAATCAGCGAAATAATCAGTTATAAAATTCGCTAACGTCACGGTGCCATGGGATATTTTCCATGGCGCTGCATCGTTGCTTATATGGTATACTGGCTATTATTTTGCGATCAGTGACCTTTATGAATTATCAATGCCCACTTTGTTTTACGCCTCTCTTACAAACTCACAATAGTTATCGTTGCGAAGCCAATCACCAATTTGATTGTGCTAAAGAAGGGTATGTTAATTTACTACCTGTGCAACATAAGCGCTCGAAAGATCCAGGTGATAGCGCAGAAATGATGCAAGCGCGGCGTCAATTCCTTGATGCAGGGCATTATCAGCCAATGCGAGATCAAGTGGCTAAAAAATTGGTCAAATATTTACCTTCAAGCCATTTATCGGTATTGGATATCGGCTGTGGTGAAGGGTATTACACTGACTATTTTGGGCAAATACTGCAAAATAAATTTGGGAGCACCCAAGTTTTTGGGTTGGATGTATCAAAGGTAGCAATTCGTTATGCGGCCAAACGCTATAAATTAGTTAATTTCTGTGTAGGCACTAGCCACCGTTTACCTTTTCCTGAGTCAAGCTTAGGAGCGGTTGTCCGTATTTATGCGCCTTGTAAAGCGGAAGAATTAAGCCGAGTATTAATCGATAATGGTATTTTAGTCACTGTCACGCCAGCAGCGGAACATCTGCAAGAATTAAAAGCCCTTATCTACGATGAAGTTAAATTGCACCCCGCTAAAGACGAAAATTTGCCGAATTTTAAATTACTGGATGAGAGCCAATTAAATTATAAAATGGTGCTGACTGGCAGCGAAGCTTATGAGCTGTTAGCGATGACACCGTTTGCGTGGCGAGCATCTGAAGAAGTGAAGCAACATCTGAAGCAAGCGAAAGTGAAAGATTATACAGCAGACTTTTTAATTCGAGTGTATCAATACCAAGCGGACTAATGTTGGTAAAGCCCCCTAAGAGAAGTGTAGGGGGCAATAAATTATTATGGTGCGTACATAAATAATTCGAGGTGTTCAAATAAGATATTGAACCCGATCCCAATTAACACTAACCCGCCGATAATCTCTGCTTTTTTTCCTAATAATGGACCTACATAACGGCCAATCATCATACCGATAGTTGCCATAATCATGGTCATTAAGCCAATGGTCATCGCAGTGTGGACAATATCTACCTGCAAGAAAGCTAAGCCTAAGCCGATTGCCATGGCATCTAAGCTCGTTGCAATCGCTGAAAAAATAAGGCTAGTAGAGCTGTGGCTTGAAGGTTTTGAACAGCATTCTTCATCTTTTGTTTTAAGACTCTGCCAAATCATGCGAGCACCTAAAACAAATAATAACGCGAATGCAATCCAGTGATCCCAGCGGATAACGTACTGGCTAGCAAGAATACCAATTCCCCAACCAATGATAGGAGTGATAGCTTCTATGAAGCCAAAAATGAAACCAGTACGGAGGATCTCTCTAAAACGGGGTTTATGCAGGACGGCACCTTTGCAAATAGCAACTGCAAATGCGTCCATTGATAGCGCGAGGGCTAAGACAAGGGTAGCGTAAAAACTCATAACATAACCTCGGTTGGGTGTTTCCATATACACATAAACTACCCCCAACCTAAGGTGTATTTATGTGTCTATGGTCTTGCCAACCAGATTATGGTGTCCGCACCACGTTTGAAATCAAACGAGTATGTTGATACGGACTTTCTGGAATATATATATATCCAGAACAGGCTACTCCCCAATGACGTGGAAAGAAAGATACCACATTTTATTTTAAAGGCAACACTTAATTAATTGTGGATATTAAACGGTAGTGAGAATTGTTCTCAATTGAGTTAATAAGAAAAAAAAGGTTAATTATATTTTTAATTAACCTTAGTATTCTTATGAATATATATAATGATTACTTATGATTTATAAGGAACTCATAAATTCTTTGTAAATCATCAAGATGTGAAACTTGAATATGAACTTTCTTCTGCTCTAAACCTATTATAAGAATACCATCTTCAGATAAGTTCATTGCTTTTATTCTATCGTAGGAAATAAAGGTATTGGCAAAATAAAAACCAGTTTGTTTAAAGAATAGCTTAGGTGTTCTAATAAACGCCAAGTAGACTGACATAAATATAGTAATCATTAATAAATAAGTGGTTAATAAATTACCATGTCGAACAATATTTGTATAAATTACAATACAGATTAAGACAATAAAAATAATGGCATCAACGCGATGTTTTCGTTTTAAGTTAATTTTTAATAGCGTTTTCCCTTTTAGCAAATGCTGAATAAATTCATCATAAATAGCATATACAAGCATGATCAAAATGATAATGGCGAGAATAACATCATTTAAAGTCATTGGTGCGCCCTTGACTAAGTAAACATATGGCAAAGCTTAAAATTAAAAAAGGGAGGCCGCAACCTCCCGAGTAAAATATTATGAGAAAATTATGGCGCCAAGAATTTCAGCCAAGCACCTAAAATACCCAAACCGAAGAAGCCAATAATAATCCACAGCGCATTGACTTTACGGCGTAATAACCACATACACCCAAATGTAAGCAGAAGAGGGACTAAGCCTGGCATTAATTGGTCAAGGATCATCTGGACGGTTGTAATATCTTCAACACCCGTGGTTTGGTTTTTAATGCGCGAAACCTCGAGCGGGATATTCACATGGGTCCATTTGTTCACAAGGGCCCCCATAACGAATAAACCGAGTATCGATGCTCCCTCCGTCAGTTTTTGCAGGAAGCCACCACCCATATCTTGAACAATATCAATCCCTTTCTTATATCCGTATGCAACACCATAGTAACGAGTTAATAAACGAACTAGGTTAAACAAAACGAAGAATAGGACAGGGCCAAGTAAGCTACCTGTCATCGCGATACCCGCACCTAATGCTGCGAATACAGGGCGAACAGTTCCCCAGAATATAGGGTCACCAACACCCGCTAAAGGCCCCATCAAACCAACTTTGATACCGTTTATTGCACCATCATCAATATCAGCACCATTGGCACGTTGCTCTTCCATCGCCATGGTCACACCAAGAACAGGAGCCGCAACATATGGGTGGGTATTAAAGAACTCAAGGTGACGTTTAATCGCTTGTTTTCTATCGTCATTATTTTCTGGATAAAGACGACGGATAACAGGCACCATTGAGAAACAAAAACCAAGGGCTTGCATCCGTTCAAAGTTCCAAGAACCTTGGAATAAGTTGGAACGCAGGAACACGCCGCGAATATCGCTCTGTGTCAGTTTCTTCTCTGTAGACTGAGTTGTATCAACCATGTTTGTGCTCCTCCTAGTCTAATTCGTTATCAAGGTTATTGTTGCTATTGCCTTGTGTGACAACAACTTGCGATTTGTTGTATTTTGGACTGAGCTGGATATACAGGACAGCCATAACCACACCGATAACCCCAAGGGCAACAAGGTTGAAGTTTGTAAATGCGGCAGTGACAAAGCCTAAATAGAAGAATGGCATTAAGTAGCCAGCACGCATCATATTGATAACCATTGCATAACCGACCACGACGATCATACCACCTGCAATGTTCAAACCGCTGGTCACAACTTCAGGAATGGAGCTTAATAAGTGTTGAACCTCAGACGTACCAACGGAAACAGCAACAATCAGCGCAGGGATTGCAACACGCATCGCTTGCAGCACTAATGCGCTGACGTGGATAATGCTTAGTGATGTTAGGTTGCCACTGATTGCAGCGCGGTCAGCCGCGTGCTGGAAAGCAACGGTGATAGTACGAACGATGATAGTTAATACTTGTCCCGCAGCGGCCAGTGGAATTGCTAAGGCAATACCTGCACCAATGCTTTGACCACCTGCGATAACTAAGATAGTTGAGATGATGGAGGCTAAAGCCGCATCAGGGGCAACAGCCGCACCGATATTCATCCAACCTAACGCGATCATCTCTAGCGTACCACCGATGATGATACCCGTTTTCATGTCTCCCAGAACGATACCGATAAGCGTACAGGCAACGAGAGGGCGGTGAAACTGGAATTCATCGAGAATTGACCCCATACCAGCGATACATGCTACGATGAAAACCAGTACTATTTGAACAACGGTAAGTTCCATTGTTTAATCTCCTGTAACCAACAAGTTTTAAAATCTGTTTGAGTAATGGTTTAAAAAGCAAAATTAAAAGTTTGATAACACATTATTTTTTGAGCTTATTGATTAAGTCCATCATGAAGACTTTACTGTCAGATGAAACTTTACGAACTTCTAACTCAATATTTTTGTCATTCAAATAATTAAAGGCATCAATGTCAGTTTGGTTGATAGAAACGGCATTGGTTACCATGGTTTTACCTTCATGATAGGCCATACCACCAATATTGACGGATTTAACTTCTACGCCTTCCTCAACAATACGTTTTACGTCAGTCGGGTTAGTAAATAATAACATTACACGCTCACCCGCATATTTCGGGTTGTTATAGACGCGGACACATTTTGCAACGTCAACAACGTGAGCAGTGACACCTGGAGGCGCAACTTGTTTTAACAGTGTTGAACGGACTTGGTCTTTGGCGACTTCATCACTAACGACGATAATACGTTTGACTTGGGTCTCTTTTGTCCAGCGCGTTGCAACTTGGCCATGAATTAAACGGTCATCGACGCGAGCAAGGGCGATCACCATATGTTCGCCAGGTCCCGCTTTTCTGGCAGGAGCTGGAGGTGGGGTACTTGCAGCAGCAGGTGCAGGTTGTGCTTCAACTTCTTTAAATTTGAATGGACGAATTCCGCCACGACCCGTTTCTAATGCAACAGTGATAAGCTCATCCAAAGATGGGTCATCATCGCGGCACATGAAGGTTTCAACCAGCATTGGGACATTCACACCAGTGATAATATCGTAATTATCATCTTCATTCACAATACGGCTAGCAGCGTTGAATGGGCTACCTCCCCAAGTATCGACAAGGAATAGCACCCCTTTTGAGGTATCTAAATCCGTTAACTTTTGAGTGTATTTTTCAAACAGGGTGTCTGCGTTTTCCCCAGGGATAAAGTCAATAAACGAGACATTGTCTTGCTCGCCAATTAACATTTCGGTGGTTCGGAGAAGCTGCTCAGCGGCGACTCCGTGGGTACCAATCATAATAGCTATACTCACTATTTTTCCCTCATTGATAGATAAAACGAAATATTATCTGTAGATAAATTGGACACTAAAGTTAGACTCCTTTTTATCAATTTCCCCTGTATCATAATATTAGCTGAATAATGACAATTTACTTATGGCGGTCACGAGTCAGCTATTTGAATTATTAGTATGAAGTACATTTGTAGCATATCATTTTGTTTTAACCTAAAAACTTGTTTCGCGTCAGAAAAATAAGAATATACCTAAAATCACTTAATAATTTGCAATTATTATCTTTTTATTTGATTTTTATTGAGCTAATGTCGTGATAAATAATTATTTTCCAGAGTAAATTATTGTTATCGGTAACAAAAATCGAATATAAAAGTGTTTGGTATTGATTTTTTGAGTAAAAAATAGACTGTTTTGTATGATAAATATTAATCAGAGAGAACTAACAAAATTGGTTTTTAGAATAAAATAGTCTTGATTTGAGATTGAACACATAGTCGAAATTGAATGGAATAAGGTGAAAATCGTTGGGCTAGTATGGTGAATTGATTAAAAAAATTTGTTGGTAATGCGGGGGCTTAGTGAATAAAAGTGAATAATATTGTATGGGAGAGGAAGAAAAAACGCCCTTCGAATGAAAAAAAGGGCGCTTTGTAGGAATAAACAGGCTTAATCAGTCACATTGCACTTTGATAGCTAAACCACCGCGAGAGGTTTCACGGTATTTTGCGTTCATGTCTTTGCCTGTTTCATACATGGTTTCAATCACTTTATCCAATGAGACTCGAGGCTCACTGGTTCTACGGATAGCCATTCTTGCTGCATTGACTGCTTTAACGGAGGCTATTGCATTGCGTTCGATGCAAGGGACTTGAACTTGACCTGCAACAGGATCACAAGTAAGACCTAAGTTGTGTTCCATGCCTATTTCAGCGGCGATACACACTTGCTCTGGGCTACCGCCGAGTAATTCTGCTAGGCCAGCAGCGGCCATCGAACAAGCAACACCAACTTCACCTTGGCAACCCACTTCTGCACCTGAAATAGACGCATTCATTTTATAGAGAATACCAATAGCGCCAGACGCTAAGAAATAACGTAGATAAAGTTCAGGTGTAACTGGCTCAATACAGTGGTTGTAGTAAGCCAAAACAGCAGGAACAATCCCACATGCTCCGTTAGTTGGGGCAGTAACGACACGTCCACCCGCCGCATTTTCCTCATTTACTGCGAGGGCATACATATTAATGAGGTCAATGACATTCATTGGGTCATTCGATAACTTGCTTGATGATGTGACCACACGGTTTAATGCAGGCGCACGACGCGGTACGCGTAATGGGCCAGGTAACACACCTTCTGTATTTAAGCCCCGTTCAATACATGCTTGCATGGTATGCCATACATCTGCGAAATAGTCGTCAATCTCTTCTTTTGAGTGAAGGTCGAGTTCATTTTTCATCATCAGGCTGGAAATTGATAAACCTGATTTTTTGCAATTTAGCAACAATTCATTTGCTGAATTAAATGGATAAGATACTGGCTTGCTATCAACCGTTGATTCACCGAAGTGTTCTTCATCAACGATAAATCCGCCACCAATTGAATAATAGGTTTTAGTATAAATTTCGTCATTTCCTGCAAATGCATGAATAGTCATGCCATTTTCGTGTAGCTCTAGGTTATCCTGACGGAAATTCATGCCACCTTCACGTGGAAAATCAACTGATTGAGCTCCATTCGCTAAAGGCAGTTTTTCGGTGTCTTCTACCGTTTTGATAAAAGTTGGGATAGATTCAATGTCAACGGTGGCAGGTAAGTTACCTGCCAGCCCCATAATAATGGCGATATCAGTATGGTGCCCTTTACCAGTAAGCGATAATGACCCATAGACGTCAACAGAGATACGGGTGACGTTAGGTAATAGATTCTTGCTCACTAAATCATCGACAAATTCTTTACCAGCTTTCATTGGACCAACGGTATGAGAGCTTGACGGGCCAATGCCCACTTTAAACATGTCGAAAACGCTTATCACGCAGGACTCCTTAAAAAAAGTTGAAAATAGAGTGCTTTATTTTAAAAGGCGCTACTTTACTGTTATTTAGTAGTGTTAACCAGTAAGTTTAAAGTATTTTTTGAAATAAGGTAGTTGCTTAGGAATAATTGATTGTAAATAGCACAATCTGCTTGTGTTTTGCTTTAAATTTATACAGCCACATTAAAAAAATTAGGAATGATAGAGAGCAGATAAAAGTCAATGTAAAATTTTTGTTTGAAAAATTAATTTTATTCAGTGGTTTATATTGCAAGGGTTAATCTAGTTGCAATGCTAATTGATGAAGAATGGATGCAGTTAAACCCCAAACGAGATGGCCGTTATACCAATAGAAAAAAATTCGATTTTCACGGCCTGAGCGTTTGATATCCACATATTTATGTTGTCGCAATGACAGTGCATCAAAAAGTGGAACTTCAAAGATAGAGGCGACTTCACTAGGGTTTGCTTGATATTGAATATTGGCAGGCAGCAAGCCAACAATGGGGGTGACCTCATAACCACCATAACTTTGCAACGGTGCTAATTGCCCCAGTACCTTCACTTTTTCCGGTGGGATGGCGACTTCTTCAAAAGTTTCGCGCAGCGCAGTATGAATTAATGAGCCATCTTCAGGATCTTTTGCGCCACCTGGAAAGGCTACTTGCCCTGCATGAGAACGTAAAAATGGTGAGCGCTGGGTCAGTAGCAGGGTTGGATTAGGTTTATTAATAATAGGTAATAAAACCGCAGCCGACTTACCCGTCTGGCGCTGTGCCTGACGGGTTGTCGGTAAAGTAAACTGAAAACGGTTGATAAAGTTATTCAGCTCGGTCATCCGAATTTAACGCTCCTAATAGAGGTAGAATAAGGCTCAATTTATCAAAAGTTTCTTGATATTCTTTGTCAGCTTGGCTGTCTGCCACAATACCACCGCCTGCCCAGCAGTAAATCTGCTTTTTATAGGTTAGTAAGGTTCGGATAGTGATATTGGTGTCCATATTGCCACAGAAACTAATATAGCCTATTGCGCCACAATATCCATGCCGTCGATGAGGTTCTAATTCTTCAATAATTTCCATTGCTCGAATTTTTGGTGCGCCTGTAATGGAACCGCCAGGAAAACAAGCTTGTAGTAGGTCGGTGGCTCGATATGGATTATCTAATCTTGCCGTAATTGTGCTCACGAGATGATGAACGGCAGGGAAGGGTTCAACCATAAACAATTCAGGCACTTTAACGGTACCTGGTTTCGCTACGCGTCCGATATCATTACGTAATAAATCAACAATCATTAAGTTCTCAGCGCGATCTTTAGGTGAGTTAGCCAGCTTTTGCGCTTGAGCCAAGTCGTCTTGTTCATCGTCTAAACGCGGAAGTGTGCCTTTAATCGGGCGGGTTTGGATATCGCCATCTTTCAATAAAATAAAGCGCTCAGGGGAAATGCTAATGACGGCATTTTCTGGTAGACGTATAAAGGAAGAGAATGGGGCGCCATTCGTTTCAAGCAAGGCTAGGAAAGCGTTCCATTCATCTCCTTTATATTTTGCTTTAAATCGCTGTGCTAAATTGATTTGATAACAATCACCACTACGCAAATATTCATGAATGCGAGCAATATTTTGCTGATACTCATCCTCGGTCATATTGGATTGCCAGGGGGTATTGAGCTTAAATTTATTTTTGCGGGGTGCTTTTTGGTTTTGCAACCAAGTTAGGCGAGCTTCAGCATCTTGATGACTAATTAATGTGACGGTTTTATCTTGGTGATCAACAATCAGCGCCCATAAATAGATGCCGACTGCCATATCGGGAAATGTTAATTCAGTTTTCGCAATTTCTGGGATTTTTTCAATACGGCGGCCAAGGTCGTAGCTCCAGATACCCAATGCCCCGCCATTAAATGGCAATGTATTATCCAATATTTGGTTTGCATGGTGCTTATCAAGTTGCGTTTGAAGCAAGGCGAATGGCGATGCTCCAGAAATAATAGGTTCTTGATTCTGTTCGGTAATTGTTGTTTGTGTTTGATAGGTTGTGAGTGTTGCTATTGGATCAGCGACAATAATATCAAAACGATTGTGTGAGTGTTTCGCATTGCCCGAGTGCAATAGCATCGCCCAAGGTTGGTGAGCGAGTGGCGTAAAATAATCGATTGCCGCTGTTGGGCTATATGGTAACTGAATTTTATTAATAATCATGGTGATAAGTTTATTTTTTCGCAAGTGAATCTAACCAGACTAACAGATATTCTTATCTTAATAATCGAAGAGATGTTAAAATCTTAAAGATTAATTTTAGTCTTTTATGAATGAGGTTTAAACCATGTTATCAGGGATCCCTGCACTTAATCATGAAGAACAGCAAGAAGCGGTGGAAAAAATTCACCAATTAATGGCCGATGGTATGAGTAGTGGAGAAGCAATCGCACTCGTTGCACAAGAAATTCGTGAGAAACATCAAGGTAAAGAGCAAGTGCATGTACGTTTTGATGATGAAAATTAATAATAAGTAAACATACTATTAACATCCATACATGAATCTGATAAATTAATATTAGTTAAGTCATTCTGTTTATTAATGTCGTTAGAAAATAATTCACAGACAACGCGCAAATTTAATACCTTCTTATAGGCTTAAATGAGCAGCTAAACTAATCAAAAATATTCACCTAATAATTAGGTGTCGGAGGAGAGTATGGAAGCGAATAAAAAAATAGCGATTGCTTTAGGAACGTGCGCTCTTGTTTTTAGTTCATTTGCGTTAAGTGTTAATAAGGAAGAAGGTAAGGCTGCACCATTTGTGAGCTGTGGCGCACTAACAGAGTCACAAATTGCGGCTCAGGTTAAAAGTGATTTTATGCATAATCGTCTACCACGCTGGACGGAAGAAAAAGCCGCACTAGGTAAAAAAGCCGTTGCTTGGGTTAATGATAATGAAGTAACTAAAACAGATACAGGCTACACAGTTCCCTTAGTGGTAAGAGGGGCAAAATCTGACCTCCATTATTCTGTTTCAGTGGATTGCCAAAACAATACAGTGACTTATAACACATCCAAATAATTTGGTTTTATTCAATTTCAAATATTTGCAATTGAATATCTGATAATGAAAAAGAGGGAGATGCCCCTCTTTTTTCTTAACGATTTCTGGGTTCGTATGGTAACCGCGAGAAATTTTGTGATAATTGGCGGTAATAGGCCAGCCTTTCTCTAAAATATTCCCTTAAATGCTCGGGTTGTTCCCGCTCCACAGCGTCGGCAAGAATGGCAATATTATAGCGTTCTTTGAATGCAACGCCTGATGCCAATAAGTCAACGTTAACCTTATCCATTTCATCTTTGGGCAATAAAGCAAGATTATGGCTCATTTTAATTCTCTATCACTTAATGGGATTTAGGAATATTGTAGCGATTAAATGAGAAGAAGTCTCAATTCTTATCGAAAAGAACGTGAAAATATAATCAAACTAATATAGTTTTATATTTAAGTAATGACTTTAAAAACAGAGAAAGATAATGAGATTGATTATTATTGTTTTTAGCAAAAGTTATTAATAATCAGTAAATTGGATTTTTTTGTTTTCAGAATGTTTTAGGGTTTTAATTATTGTAATACTGTGCATAATAGCCTCAGGAATATTTAAACATTAAGGTAAAAATATGTTAACTACTGATATGGTCAAAAAATTAAACGAACAATTAAACCTTGAGTTTTACTCTGCAAATCTTTATTTGCAAATGAGCGCTTGGTGTAGTGATAAAGGCTACGAAGGCGCAGCTGCTTTTTTAAAGGCACATTCTCAAGAAGAAATGGAACATATGCAGCGTTTGTTTGATTACCTTAGCGATACTGGCGCACTGCCATTATTAGGTCAAATTGCGGCACCACCTGTTGATTTTAAATCTATTTCTGATGTGTTCAATCAAACTTATGAACACGAACAATTAATTACTCGTGAAATTAATAAGTTAGCGCACCTAGCAATGACTACACAAGATTATTCAACATTTAACTTCCTGCAATGGTATGTCGCAGAACAGCACGAAGAAGAGAAATTATTTAAATCGGTGCTGGATAAACTGGATATGGTGGGTGAGTCTGGTAAAGCACTATTCTTATTGGATAAAGATTTGAAAAATATGTCAGCAGCTACACACATCTAATTTTGTGTTACGAATAGGTTATGGCTAAAATTCAACCTATCTGATGTATAAAGACCTTAGTAGGCTTATGGATAAAAGTGATTAATTTCAATGTTCATAAGCCTTTTTCTTTTCATTTTGTGTGAATACTCACAGGATGGACGCTTAAATCCCGTTTTTAAGCGGCACAAACTGTTTTTTTCCGTATAATGATTGGCAATTATTCTAAATTTACCTGCAAATTAAGAGGTTACTATGCCAATTACCCATATTAAATCTTCATGGCGCAAATTAAGTGCAATCGCTGTCTTATTTTTAGGGATGTCTTTCCAACAAGCTTTTGCCCACGCACATTTAAAAGACCAACTTCCAGCAGAAGGTGCCGCAATTGAGCAAACGCCTGAATCAATCACGTTAAATTTCTCTGAAGGTATTGAAGCTAACTTTACGAAAGTGTCTATCATCGGACCTGAAAAAAATATCGTTAAAACAGGAAAAGCGACATTAGACCCAAGTAATGACACCAAAGTCATCGTGCCTGTTGAAGGTAAACTGACTTCAGGGAAATACGATGTTAACTGGAGTGTTGTTTCAGTTGATGGCCACAAAACCAAAGGGACTTATAGCTTTACAGTGAAATAATATGTCACTGGACGCGTTTTATACCTTAATCCGTTTTATTCATTTTATTGCTGCAATATTGATGTGTGGAATGTCAATATTTGCAGCGTTGCTGAGTTGTGGGCAATTTAGTTATCTCATTAGCCGTTATTTGAATAAAGGGATCAACTTTTGTGCAGTCGTTACTGTTGTAACCATTTGGGGCTGGATGTTAGCACAAGCGGGCTTAATGGGGGATGGCTGGGAGGATGCAACAGATTGGGATATCTGGCAGGGCGTGCTGGGGACATCATTCGGTCAAATTTGGCGCTGGGAATTATTATTATCTGTAATTTTGTTGGTAGTTTTATTTATTAAGTCTATTAAGTTACGATTACACCTTGTTTTACTTCTTTCTATTCTTACTCTTGGCTTACATGCCTTCGTTGGGCATGCCGCGATGCAAGATGGTATCGTTGGCGGGCTTCATCGCTTTAATCAATTTATTCATCTTATTAGTTCAGCCTATTGGTTTGGTGGCTTATGGCCATTTTTAATCTGTATTCAATTTTTGCGGAATAAACGTGAACTTGTGGCTGGAATGGATGCGCAAATTATTAAGACAATGAAGCGATTCTCCTGTTATGGGCACGTTGCGGTTGTTTTAGTAGTTATCACTGGCGTCATAAGTGCGATAAGCATTTTGCCGCAATGGCCAATGGAGTATTCAGGCTCTGAATATCAATCACTACTTTGGTTTAAGATTATATTGGTCGTGGGAATGATAATGCTTGCATCTATTAACCGTTATTACATCGTGCCAAGGATCAAGCAAAAAGGGCAAGTTAATTATTTGATCATTAATAGCTGGGTCGAATTATTGTTAGGGACAATGGCGATTTTAGCAGTAGCCATTTTTGCCACGTATCAACCCGTGTAGCAAAACCATTTTATTTATTTGATAATAGCGAATTATTATCGCACTCGTTTAACAAGGTCATCTCAATGAAATCTAAACTCATTATTTGCTTCTTATTAGTTGGTGGAACAATTAGTACTGCTGTTGCTGCTCCCTTAACATCAGTTAGTAAAAAACAATTTGGTGATGATTGGCCCTTTACACGTGAAGAGGTGATGTTGGAATGCCGCACTAATGGTGCGCTGGTGGTGATCAATCCAGCCACATTAATGCAATATCCATTAAATGATATCGCTGCAACACAAATGAATAATAAAGAAATTAAAGGCCAACCAATCGATGTATTACTCAAGCCGATTGAGACTACGAAAAGTGTTGAAGAACGTGTTTTACCGTTAAAGGAAGCTGCTGCGAAATTGTGTGGTAGTAAGTAGGTATATTTAAGTTGTTTTTATCATTGAAAAGAGTGGGAAGCTAAAATAGTTGCTTGTTGAAATTTATCTTATATATCAATGAAGTAATTGATTGAAAGGTTTTATTGATTAATTACATAGGCATAACCTATTAAACAAATTGTTCAATATTAGAATATTAAACAATAAATTGTGTTAATAATATGTAAAATAATTGATAATTAATGTGGTAAGAACGTACATTGAAAGCTAGTATTAAGGTGTACTTTGTTACGTCTCAATGGCAATTTTAGCGCACGGCTCTGCCAGAGCCATTTCCCAAGGCCCGGTAATCGGAATCTACCAGGCCTCTTTTTTTGCCTATTGGTTTGCTTTCCCACATATTGACCCATCAATAATAAGCCAATCATCTTTGGATTAATCGCCTTATTGCCCAATAAGCGACTAAGCAACCTTCATAACCCAATGATGATTTTCTTTGTCATAACGGTGGCGATATAACAGCACGGGTTTTTCATCAATCGTTGCTGGAATACTCGTGTGTTCATCCCAACCGTCTAATTGCATACAAAAATCCGTATCAGAATCACAAGGGATACTCACTGTATCGCTTTTATGGGTCTCCATAACGGCATCATTGATTTCATAGGAAGATATTTTCAATTTAACTATACACATAATTACACCTCACTGATTGATTTTAGCTGTATAAATTCAGCCCAACGAGATTAAGCATAGTATAAATGGAATCTATTTCCAAAATATTTTTTTAATCCTTAAAAAGGAAAAGGTGCATTGTTGGGGTAACAAGCACCTTTGTAGTCGTTATTTTTTTGGAATGGAGGTTCCCCATTCCAAATAATCGCTTGGTGGCTCTAATTTTAGAATGAAGTGCTGTTCAGGCTTAGCGTTAGGGGAGAGCGGCACTGTTGGTGGGGTTGCAAACACAATGCCTCCTCGAACAAATTGTTTAAATGTTCCACTTTTGACGACACCTCCCGTTAAACCAAAGGAAAGGTTGAAGCCAGAAGATAGCCAAAATTGGGTATTGTCACGAACCAAATATTGGTATTCTTTACCAATACGAGTCGCAACATAAACACGATCGGAAAGCTCTCCCAAATATAATCCCGTCACAACGCCGACTTCTAAGCCCCTAAAGAGAATTGGCGTACCCACTTGGACTGAGCCTACATCAGTGGCATCAAGATAGACGGTTAAGCCATCAAGATAGCGTGAATCAGTAATATTGGCGGCTTGTAATTCAAATTGGTAACGATTTTTATTACTTCGGCCTGGCTCTGCACTAATATAAGGTTGAAGTAAACTGTCTAAATTATTTAAGCCAGCAGGTGACAGTTCTGGTGTGACAACAGCAAAGCGGCTACCTAATTTGGTAAATGTACTCACGTAATCAGGGTAGAGGATTGCCTTTGCTTGAACTTCGCGTTTATCTGCAGAGAGTTTTAAGGACTCAATCTGGCCGATATTAATCCCTAAATAGCGAATTGGCATCCCTTCAGAAAGTTTAGATGCGTCAAAAGTCGTTAATGTGACAACGCTACCAATGGCTTTTGCGGAGGTCTCATTGGGATATAATGTATGTTGACGGACTTTATTTACGGTGGAGCTATCAACGTTATCAAAGCTAATTGCTCCGCTAATTGCACGGCTGAGAGGCGCTGCTTGGACGGTTAATCCATTGCTGTTAAGTTCGACTTTCGCACCACCTTCAGCCCAAAAGATACTGTTCTCGGTAAGTAGATGGCGGTATTCACTGGAAATATTGACGTCGATGGCAAACCCTAACTTTGTTGGTTTAATGGCAATAATTTTCCCAACAGCAAATTGACGGTAAAGCACAACTGAGCCTGTTTGGATATCGGGTAAAGTGGTCGCGTTAAGTGTAATAGTTGTGGGTGGTGAAACTCCCAGAATACCCGCTTTGGCATTTTCGTCACTGCGATAGAGAGGGAAAGTATCAGGGAGTTTTTCTTGGCTGTTTCCGACAATTAAATGAAGCCCGCCTTCGAGCCATTCTTGCGGCGTAGCGCCTTGAAATTGCAATCCATTTAGCCCCAATTGAACATCAACACGGCTATTGGCGACAAACTTACTGTCTGCTCTTACTAGGTGGCGATATTCATCATAAATTGCAATATTAAAGTCAACTTTATCAGCACTTAAGTGACGTTGTAACACTTCGCCAATTTGAATACCTCGGTAAACAACGGGCTGCCCTTGATTGACGCCAAAAGTGTCATGAGCCCATAAGGTTAAATTCAGAGGTGATTTTGCGTTTTGCTTCGCTGCATTTGCCACCTCAGCATTACTTTGTAAGACAAACGATTGACCTTCTTCAGCTTGTGGACTGCCTTCTGGAGAGTCAAATGCAATGGCACCATTAATGACTGCAGAAAGACTTTCCATTTTGACACTTGCGCCAGACTTTAGGTCAAAATGGCCTTGCAAGCCTGAAACATTCCAAAATTGACTGTCTTTGCGCACTAAATTGGCATAGCGTTTTTGCACGATAGCGGAGATGGATACACCTTGGTTATCTGGCAAAACGGTATAATCTGAAATATGACCAACAGGCACTTTGCGGTAATAAATAGGCGAGTTTTCATTTAATGAACCTAAATCGGGAGCTGAAAGGTGGATGAGCAGCTCGCCTTGGTCAATATTTTGCTGAGGGGGCGTGTCTTGTGCGATAAAAGAAAATTGCTCAGATCCCGTACTTGGTAGCATACCAATATAGTTCCCACCAACAAGGGCATCGAGCCCTGAGACACCTGCAAGGGACGCTTTTGGGGTGACTAGCCAAAATTTAGTACCTGAATTCAAGGCTGAGCGCATATCTTTGTTTATACTGGCCGTGACAATGATGTTTTTCATATCTTTGCTAATCGCCACAGATTGCACTAAACCCACTTCAACACCTTGGTAACGAATAGGGGTACGATTCGCGACGACACCAGGAGCCGAGGTGAATTCAATGGTAATATCTGTGCCGCGCTCAACCCACTGTTGAAATAATAACCATCCAGCGATAAAGATGGCGACTAAGGGGAGCAGCCAAAAAGGCGAAATATGCACACGTCGGCGTTGTATCGCTTCTGCAACATCATCAGAAGGCTCATTTTGCGGGTTTTGTTTTTCCATAAGAATCCCAAATTAAACGGCTGTCTAACCATTCAACGGCTAAAATCGTTAGAATCACGGCGGTGCCAAAATAGAGAGCGGCAGGCCCCATAGTAAAGGACATTAATTGTTCTCGGTTAACGAGCGTCATCATCAGTGCGATGACAAATAAATCTAACATTGACCAACGGCCAATCCATGAAACAAACTTCAGGAGCTTCATGCGTAAGACGGGGTCAGTTTTGCTATTAAAATGAATCGAAAATAGCAACAAAATCATAATAATAATTTTAATAAACGGGACTAAGATACTGGCAATGAAAACAATAATTGCAATTGGCCAGTTACCCGAATCGATTAGCGAAACGACACCTGAGTAAATGGTATCCTCGAGTCGTTGACCATTTAAATAAAAAATGGAAATCGGCATTAGGTTAGCAGGAAACAATAACACCATGGCAGCAATCAGTGCGGCCCACGTTTTTTGTAAGCTATGAGGATCTCGATATTGCACCGGACAATGGCAGCGCTGGCACCTACCGTGTTTATTGGGTGGGCCTGTGTAATGGCAGGCTGTACAGGTCATTGCGTCGGCTTGCGAGTCTTTTTCTTCGATGGGATAAACGTTTTTCCATAGCAGGTCAAGGTTCATGTGGATGAGGATCAGCAAGCTCAAAATAGACATTGTGATAAAGGCAATCAGCCCGTGGCCGATAAATACACTAGCATAATCTTGCATTTTGATCGCAGCGATACCCAGTGCAATTAAGTAAACATCAAGCATGACCCATTCTTTTATATGGCCCAAGACCAATAAAATAGGCCTGAGGTTTAAGCCGATTTTTCGACCAACCTGTAACGATAAAATTAAAATGGGAAGTAGCAAAGGGGCGGCAATTGCACAAAAAGCCACTATACTGGCAGTAATGGGGTCACCTTGCTGGTTAATTAAGCGAATTCCTTCTATAACATTGGCGTTGATTTGGCTGCCCAATAGATGAATTGATATTAGTGGTTGCCAAAATGCAATGGGTGCAAGCATTAGCAGCGTGATGGCAAGGATAGACAGTCGATTTAATGACCATGAACGGCCGTCATTGAGTTGAGAGGCGCATCGTGGGCAAATAATAACCTGCCGCGGGCTAAATGGCGGCGTATGAATTTTTTGATTGCAGTGACGACAACGTTGCAAAATCAAGTCAGTATGATTAATGTGATTCATATTTGCTCATTTTAGGGTTTCGCCTAGATGTAATCTAGTGTAAAAAAATTTACCTCAAAGTGACAACTTGGTAACCTTAGCATTACTCTTGCGTATGTGTATTTTAATTACTTGATTATTACTAGAAATAATTATGGATAAAAAGAAGTATTATCTCGAACTTTCAGATAATCTCTCTGCATTATTGGCGGGAGAATATGATTTAATTGCGACCTTGGCAAATACCAGTGCGTTATTATATGAACGTTTAGATGGTGTGAACTGGGCTGGCTTTTACTTGAGCAATGGGCAAGAGCTTGTTTTAGGCCCATTCCAAGGAAAAGTCGCATGTGTTCGAATTCCATTTGGTAAAGGGGTCTGTGGTACGGCATTTAGTGAAAACCAAGTTCAGCGTGTTGAAGATGTTCATGCTTTTCCTGGTCATATCGCTTGTGACGCGGCAAGTAATGCTGAAATTGTCTTTCCGCTGGTAGTAAATGGACAAAATATCGGGGTTTTAGATATTGATAGCCCAAATATTAGCCAATTCGACCAAGAAGATGAAAAAGGGTTACAACACCTTGTAAACCAGTTGTGTCAGCATCTGGCAATGTGTTCTATGCCAAAATATTACTAAATATTGGGCTGTAAAATTAATAGTAACGTGGCAATTGTCAGCAACACGATTATAATGTCGGCTTGTTCATGCCCGTGAGGTTGGCAAAATCGTTGTTATCAGGAAATTTCATGGAAAATCAACCTAAGTTGAATAGTAGTAAAGAAGTTATCGCATTTTTAGCAGAGCGTTTTCCACGCTGTTTTATCGCTGAAGGCGAAGCACGTCCGTTAAAAGTCGGAATTTTTCAAGATATCGTAGGGTGCTTGACGGAAGAAGATGGTATTAGCAAAACGCAATTGCGTTCAGCATTACGCATGTATACTTCTAGCTGGCGCTACCTTTACGGTGTTAAAGAAGGCGCAAAGCGCGTTGACCTAAATGGCGAAGATTGTGGTGAGCTAGATGCAGAGCACATCGCTCATGCTCGCCAACAATTAACTGAGGCGAAAGCACGCGTTCAAGCACAACGTGCTGAACAAAAAGCGCAAAAACGTCCTGTAGCGAAAAAAGCGGGTGAAAAACCAGCACGTAATCCAGAAGCTACTAAAGACAAAGCACCACGTCGTCGCCCATCAGACAATAAAGAACGTCCGCAAAATACATCAGAAAAAACACCCCGTCGTAACAATCCAGCTCCTGAACAAAACCTGAAGTCAGTCACTGATATCAATGCACTTAAAATAGGCCAAACCTTGAAAGTGAAAGTTGGTAGCAGCTTGATGGACGCTTCTGTTCTGGAAATTGCAAAAGACGGTGTGAGAGTTCAATTGCCTACTGGACTGGCAATGATTGTACGCGCGGAACATTTAAAGTTCTGATACGGAGGTCAATCAGGTCATGAACAAACTTCTTAAAGTTGCACTTGTCGTTAGTCTGGCGACTTTCGGCAGTGCAATTGCTAATACACAAGCAGTGGCTCCTGTCACTGCTGCTCAGTTACCTGTCTTAAAACAGAGCGCACAGCATGGCACCGTCAGTGAAAGAGTAACCTCACGGTTTACACGTTCACATTACCGCCAATTTGATTTAGACAATGCGTTTTCTGGGAAAATATTTGACCGTTATCTCAATATGTTAGATTTCGGTCACAATGTTTTACTTCAATCCGATGTTGACCGATATGCCAAAGATAAAGGGAAAGTGGGGCAATGGCTTGAAGATGGCAAATTAGATGCGTTTTATGACCTGTATAACCTGTCTCAGGAAAGACGTTTCGAACGTTTTAAATATGCATTAGCACGTTTAGAACAACCAATTGATTTAAATGCGACAGATTCGATTGAAGTTGACCGTTCAAAATCACCTTGGCCTAAAGACAAGCAAGAGCTTGACCGTCTTTGGGATCAAAAAGTACGTTATGATTGGTTAAACCTAAAGCTTTCAGGCAAAGATGACAAAGAAATCAAAGAGAAACTCACTAAGCGTTATAATTTTGCGTTACGCCGTTTAACTCAAGCGCAAAGTGAAGATGTTTTTCAATTGATAGTGAACTCATTTGCGCGTGAAATCGATCCGCACACCAGTTATCTTTCGCCTCGTAATACTGAGCAATTTAATTCTGAAATGAGCTTATCATTAGAAGGAATTGGTGCAGTTTTACAGCAAGATGACGAAAACACGGTTATCAACTCACTGGTTGCAGGCGGCCCTGCAGCTAAAAGTAAAGAGTTGAAAGTTGGTGATAAAATCATCGGCGTTGGTCAAACAGGTAAACCGATTGTCGATGTTGTTGGTTGGCGTCTTGATGATGTTGTTGCATTGATCAAAGGGCCAAAAGGAAGTCAGGTTCGTTTGGAAGTCGTTTCTGATACTAAAGGGGCGAAGCCACATATCGTTACTATAGTGAGGGAGCAGATCCGACTGGAGGATCGTGCAGTAAAACTGACGATTAAACAGCAAGGTAAAGATAAAGTTGCTGTTCTGGATATTCCTGGTTTTTACGTGGGCTTAACCAATGATGTAAAAACCCAACTGCAAAACATGGCGAAAGATAATGTTTCTGCACTAATTATTGACCTTCGTGGTAATGGTGGTGGAGCATTAACCGAAGCGGTTTCATTATCGGGTTTATTTATTCCAAAAGGGCCAATTGTTCAAGTACGCGATAACAATGGCCAAGTGCGCCAAGATGTTGATGACGATGATGTCATCTATTATAAAGGTCCTTTGGTTGTTTTAGTTGATCGGTTTAGTGCATCAGCGTCTGAAATTTTTGCAGCTGCGATGCAGGATTATGGTCGTGCTTTAATTGTGGGCGAACCAACTTTTGGTAAAGGTACTGTTCAGCAACACCGTAGCTTAAGCCGTGTTTATGACCAAATGCTAAAACCTGAATGGCCATCATTAGGTTCTGTTCAATATACTATTCAAAAATTTTATCGTGTTAATGGTGGTAGTACGCAACGTGAGGGCGTTACCCCTGATGTTGTGATGCCAACGGGGCAAGATCCTGCTGAAACGGGGGAAAGCTTTGAAGATAATGCGCTGCCATGGGATAGCATTCCTGCTGCGAACTATAGCAAAGTAGGGGATATTTCACCTGATTTATCAGCCATTAAAACTAAGCACCTCGATAGAATTAGTCAGGATCGTGAATTCAATTATATCGATGAAGATATCGCTCGCTATAAAGTAAGTAAAGAAAGTAAGAATCTGATTTCATTGAATTATGCAGAGCGTAAGAAAGAAGATGATGAAATTGAGGCGACGAAACTAAAACGAATAAATGAGCGTAATACTAAAGAAGGTAAGCCATTACTGAAGAAATTGGAAGACCTACCAAAAGATTACGAAGCGCCAGACCCATACTTGGACGAAACAGTGAAGATGGCGGTTGATTTGTCAAAACAAAACACCAAAATGCTATCAGGTAATCAGTAGTTCGAAATATATTCAAAACCTATCCAACCTGAAGTCAAACCTAATCGGTTTGTCAGCAGTCTGAAGCCAGCGTAAGCTGGCTTTTTTTATACTAAAATTGATAATCTCAGACTTATCATTATTCATTTTACGTCACAACGAAAATATTTTTGAAGTTAACTTAATGCTCTAACGATAGAATTCTTTACCTTTGCTTAATTTATCCTAAACTTTTGTTGTAGCTCTTTTAAACATGAGGCAATACCATGCGTAAATTACTTTTAGGATTAATGGCTGTTAGTGTCATGATGGTTTCTGTGGTCAATACCGCGAATGCAAGAAATTACCCTTGCTCGGGCAGTAAAGGCGGGATAGATCGCTGCGAAGATGGTAAGTTTATTTGTAATGATGGTTCAACAAGTCGCTCAGAGCAAGTGTGTACCATTGAATTAAAAAACGACATTAACAGCAAGGCGGGTATTGCTGGTGGTGTAATTGGAGCAGGAGTCGCAAAACAATCCAGCAAACCTTCTGTGTCTGATTCAATCAAATCAACAGGGGATAAAACAAGCAAAACAGCCAGTGAAAAAGCAACAAAAGCTTCGGATAAAGCCACTGATGTAGCGAAAACGGTGAAAGAGAAAGCCTCAAAAACGGCTGACAAAGAGGTGGTGAAGGAAACAAAAGAAAAAGCCTCCAAGGCGGTTGATAAAGAGTCTGCAAAAGTGGTGAAAGAAAAAGCATCAAAAGTAGCCGATAAAGACGTAGTGAAAGAGACAAAAGAAAAAGCGTCAAAAGCGACAGATAAAAAAGATGCAGTAAAAGAAACAAAAGAAAAAGCAAGTAAAGCTGCGGATAAAGAAAAATCAAAAGTAGTAAAAGAAAAAGCGACTAAGGCTACTGATAAAGAGCCTGCTAAGGCCGCTAAAGCAGCAAAAGAAAAAGCGGCAAAAGTTGCTAAAGAGAAAGCGAATTAAGGCACGAGTTTTTTGCTGTTAACCTATCATTATATTGTGATAATAATGCCACGCTGCGTGGCATTATTTTTTCGTAAGCGAAACCTTAACTATTGTTTATCAGGCTAAGAAATTCATCAAAAGAGCCGATAAATACATTATTAAGATTCATATCCCTCAAAAATTAGCTTCCTCGATTCAACTAAAAATAAGTTTAAATTGAAATGGCTATGAATTGACCCTTTTAAAACAAATAGTTAAAATTTGAACTCTTAATAAACAGAGAGGTAGGTAGAGCGCTTGCCCTTTTTTTAGTCTCGCTGTGTAAAGTTATGTTATTTTTTACTGTTTTCGTGTTAATTGACTTGAAATAGTGTGAAAAAACCTTATTTATAAAGTAAATTCTACGTGATCTTAGTTTTTACCAAGGAATACAAAAAATGATGAGAATTGCTTTATTCTTGCTCACAAACTTAGCGGTTATGTTTGTGTTTGGAATAATATTGAGTTTAACAGGCATTCGCGGAAGTAGCGTTCAAGGCTTGTTGATTATGGCGGGCTTATTTGGTTTTGGTGGCGCTTTTATTTCATTGCTGATGTCTAAGTGGATGGCTCTGAAATCGGTAGGTGGTGAAGTTATTGAAAACCCACGTAACCAAACTGAACAGTGGTTAATGACAACGGTTCAGCGCCAAGCCCAGCAAGTGGGGATTCAAATGCCACAAGTGGCTATTTACCATGCGCCAGATATCAATGCTTTTGCAACAGGGGCACGTCGTGATGCTTCATTGGTTGCAGTGAGCACAGGGCTACTTGAAAACATGAGTCGCGACGAAGCGGAAGCGGTTATTGCCCATGAAATCAGTCATATCGCCAATGGTGATATGGTGACAATGACCTTGTTACAAGGTGTTGTGAATACTTTCGTTATTTTTATATCCCGTATCATTGCTCAATTAGCTGCAGGTTTTATGTCAAACAATGATAACGAAAGTGAAAGTAGCAACGGTAATCCAATGGTCTATTTTGCGGTTTCTATGGTACTGGAAATTGTATTCGGTATTTTAGCAAGCATTATCACCATGTGGTTCTCTCGTTATCGCGAATTCCACGCTGATGCTGGCTCTGCAAAATTAGTGGGACGTGAAAAAATGATTGCGGCACTGCAAAGACTGAAAACCAGTTATGAGCCGCAAGAAGAAGGGCGCTTGATGGCATTTTGTATTAATGGTCGTGGTAAAGCATTCAGTGAATTATTCCTGTCTCACCCTCCGTTAGATAAACGAATTGAAGCACTTCGCTCAGGCGAATATTTAAAATAGTATGGAAAGCCACTTCAAATGAAGTGGCTTGAGGTTGTTGACAAAGCAGGATAAAAGCGTGGTTTTCCTGCTTTGTGTTATCGGCCAAAAATTAATGAATTGATTTTTCTCGTTTATTTTTAAAACTAATCCAACCTGCAGCCAAATCTAATCGGTTTGTCAGCAGTTTGAAGCCACTTCAAATGAAGTGGCTTTTTTATATAATATTCATAGGGACAGTTATGAAACTTTCACACAGTGTCAGTGGCGCCTTGAGAACGTTCGCCTATTTTATGACTAGTGGTAGCCACTATATGTTAAATGGTGTTGATTATGTTGAATTGTGTGTAGATGAACCGAGTTTAGTTGAACAAGTGTATGCTATTTTAATCAATACATTGGAGCTTGATGAAAAGGGTGATGTAATTAATTTCAAACACGCGCAAAAGCGTGCGACAGACTATATTCGTTGGTATGTAGACCATTCATATGTTATTGACCCGCCATATGAGGATTGGGAGACTGAGTTGCATTGTATGCCAACAAATTAGAATATAAACGCCTAAAACATCGCTCCAAACTGACTCGATATTTATTCTTAATTACGTAAAAATAGGCATTTATTTTCTAAGAGTCTTCAATATATTCCCGATAATAAGCTATATTAACTCTAGTTATAGGGTAATCTTACCTATGTTCAATTTCATATGGGAGTTAAGCATGGACATACTGGTTAAAACAATACTTTTTGGTAATTCATTTCAAACGGCATCTAACCCTGCACGGCTTGTCCCCATTAAATTTGAAATTTATAAAGCAGATCAAGGGTTTTACCATCGGATATATAAAGAGGTGGGGATGTCTGGTGCAAACCTTGGACAGGTATTTCGAGTTTGGGCTTTTGAAGAGCAAAAAAGTTGGGGTAAGCAAACGGAGAATACAACATTAGAGGAATATGCTAATTATTGTAATGACTTATATACACAAGCAGGGCAATAATTGAGGAAAAAAAGCCCCCTTCATAGGGTTTTGAAGGGGGAGCTAAATGAATAAAGAATGGTTTAATTCGTCAATAAAGATAGATGATTTTGATAACAAAAACTTAGTTATTTGTGCAGTTAATCCATTCTTGAATACGTTTATGCTTTAAATCGCATTTATCGCTAAATAATCTATTGGCGATAACCTGTTTTAATTTGTTCTAAGATGTTTGTATAGGTTTCAGCCTGTTTTTCGTCTTCCATTTGAGCAACTTCGCGCTGCATTTTGATCAAAATCTTACCTGCATCTGCTTGGCCAATTGCTTTAAGCATATGTGTAACCAAATTTTTTAGGCATGTCACTTCATCTGCAAGTGCATGGACATCTGGTTCGGTAGGAAAATGCGTTTTCATTAAGTCGATCCTTTAAGATAAAAAGTAATTTGATGGATTGTAGCATAGAAAAAATAATATGTGCTTTCAGATAAATAAGATGTATGTAATCGAAGATAAAACACTCAAATAATGATGTGTTTGTTTGATTTTGCCTAGTTAGGTTTTTAAGAAGGGCTAATTGCAGGAATATGTATTTTAAATTGATTACCAATACTGATAGCAAGCTTTAAAATAGCTAAATAGTTGTGATACAATTCACAAAAATACGGTGATTTTGAGCAATAAAACACCGTTTAATCGTTCAGTTTAGTTCTAAACATATATTTCCCATGTGCCATCATCATAAGTCGGTAACCGATTTGTGTAATTAGCTTATGGAAAACCGAAGGCAAGATAAATAATGACACAAGTATCAAGAAGAACCGCTTGGATCCGTGTTTTAGCGCTGGCGGTTGCTGCATTTGTTTTTAATACAACGGAGTTTGTCCCTGTTGCATTATTAAGTGACATTGCAGCGAGTTTTGGCATGACGGTGGCGCATACAGGGCTGATGATCACCATTTATGCGTGGGTAGTGGCACTCATGTCATTACCGTTAATGTTATTAACCAGTAAAATAGAACGGCGTAAGCTACTGGGATTCTTGTTTGTTATTTTTATTATCAGTCATCTTGTTTCAGGTTTTGCGTGGAACTTTGATGTTTTGATCGCGGGGCGCATTGGCGTTGCTTTGTCTCATGCAGTGTTTTGGTCGATTACGGCATCTTTAGCTATTCGTGTAGCTCCTGCGGGCAAAAAAGCGCAGGCATTAGGCTTATTAGCGACAGGCACTGCGTTAGCGACGGTTTTAGGCTTACCAATCGGTCGTGTTATCGGGCAGTTTTTAGGCTGGCGAGTGACATTTTTGTGTATCGGGGTCGTGGCATTATTTACGATGATTGCACTTATTCGTTTCTTACCACGCTTGCCAAGTGAACATTCAGGTTCTTTGAAAAGCCTTCCAGTTTTATTCAAGCGACCTGCATTAGTCGGAATGTTCGCGCTCACGGTATTAGTGGTGACTGCACACTTCGCTGCTTACAGTTATATTGAGCCATTTGTTCGCGATGTAGCCCATCAGAGCCAAAATTTTGCCACTGTCTTGCTGCTGATTTTTGGTGCTGCGGGTATTATTGGTAGCGTCATCTTTAGCCGTTATAGCACAAAACTTTCATTAATATTCTTACCTTCAGCAATAGCCTTAATGACGCTATGTCTGTTGTTGCTGTTGCCTATGGGAGGCAATGTCTGGTCACTCATTATATTGTCCGTGTTCTGGGGAATTGCGATGATGTGTATTAGCTTAGGTATGCAGGTTAAAGTGATTGATTTAGCACCAGATGCAACAGACTTAGCGATGGCTATCTTCTCTGGAATTTTTAACATCGGTATCGGTGGTGGGGCGTTACTGGGTAATCAAGTGATTGTACATATGGGGATGACTCAAATTGGTTATGTGGGGGCTATAATTGGTGTCATGTCGCTTATTTGGTGCCTCTATTTGTTTAAACGTTATAGCCAAACATTAACGGATAAGCTGGCACCTGCTGAACAACATTAACACACTCAACAATAGACAGTTAAATAAGCTCTGTATTACCTTTATTGGATACAGGGCTTTTTCTGGTTTATCGCTATAATTTATTTTTTTTAATACAACAATAAGGTTTATCAATGAAAGGTCTAAGTTTTCTCTTGATGTCGATTCTTGCAGAAGTGATTGCAACGACCACATTAAAAGCTTCTGAGGGTTTTAGCCGTTTCTGGCCGTCTTTAATTGTGATTATTGGCTATGGGGTATCTTTCTGGGGCTTATCGCAGGTAGTGAAAGTGATGCCATTGGGGATTGCCTATGCTATCTGGTCTGGGCTAGGGATTGTGTTAGTTTCTGTTGCTGCAATTTTTATTTATCACCAAAAACTCGATTTACCTGCAATTATTGGTATGCTATTAATTATTATTGGTGTTTTAGTCATCAATTTATTTTCAAAAAGTAGCACACACTAGTGTAAGGCAAGGGGTTACAACGGCTTGATGGGAGATAAACAGCATGGGGCGTAAGGTCGGCCAGTTATTAAAACCTGTGATGACAGTTGTTGTGGCAGTTGTAATGTCAGTGATGTTATCGGCTTGTGGAAGCTCAGAAGTGAATAAAACCGTTGATAACTCTGCAACTCAGTATGCAAAGCAAGTGGTTAATTTAGGGCCGGGGATCCAGGAAGCCTGCGTTTCTGCAGGAGGATTACCTGCCTTAACACTTGAACTAAATGGTGATGAAACGGCGGTTTGCCAATTTGCAAATGGCAAACGTTGTGCTGCCAATGTTATCCAAAGTGGTGCGTGTATTTAATATTTATTTTAGGCTTCACAAAAGAAAAGCCCCTTTAATCAGGGGCTTTTTACGTTTTCAATTCATTTATTGTGGTTAAACCGATTTTTTAGCGGGGAAAAATTGGCTAATTAACACAATAATAGCCACTAAAATATAAGCGGCAAAAATACCAATTAACCACTGCGGCATATCAAGGCCTAAAAATGCCCACTGTCTAACCGCGCAGTCACCCGTTGCTTCAAACATCGCAGGAACCCACTCTTGCAGTGGCAACCAATCAGGGAAGTTGACAAAGAAATCACAAGAAGCAAATGGCGAAGGGTAAAGTTGCAGCATGGTATGTTCCCATGCAAGGTCTAAACCGCGCCATGCGGCGTAAATCCACACAGCGATGGCTACCCAACGAATGACAATATTTCTCGGTGCGATAGCACCAATTAAACCTGCAAACATAACGCCCAGTAATGCAACGCGTTCATAAATACACATTACGCAGGGTTGAAGCTTCATAACATGTTGAAAATATAATGCCGCACACTCTAACATAAAGGCTGTAAAGGCCATCAATAGCCATGCGCCTCGTCCTTGTGAGCAGTAGTTAAAAAATCGGAACATACTTGAGATATCCTAATTGAGTGATGCGCACATTTTGCCCCTATCTTTCTGATAAAAAAAGCGCCTAAAGCAAAATAAATGCCATTTCGAGTTAGGTTTTACCTAACATTACAATCATGCGCTGATAAAAGCGCCTGATTGAGGTTGAGTATAATCCCTATCCAAATGTAATCAAACCGATGGACGCCATCCAATGCGTTATCGGTACGAGCCAGTATTCAACACCTAATAAGCCAACAATGGTCATGACAACAGTATAAGGAAGTGCCATCCAAACCATTCGACCATATGATAAACGAATTAATGGTGAGAGTGCGGAAGTTAGTAAGAACAAGAATGCCGCTTGCCCGTTTGGTGTTGCTACAGAGGGGAGGTTTGTCCCTGTATTGATAGCCACGGCTAAAAACTGGTATTGCTCAGGTGAAACGAGTCCTTCTTTTGCAGCCTTCATTGCTTCAGTGATATACACAGTGCCCACAAAGACGTTATCTGATACTGCGGATAATAAGCCGTTAAACAGATAAAATAGCGATAACTGGGACGATTCGGACGACTGTAAGACAAACTGAATGAATGGCGTGAAGAGTTGTTGATCAATAATAACGGCGACAATACTGAAAAACACGGTTAATAGTGCCGTGAATGGAAGGGCTTCTTCGAAAGCTTTGCCTAGAGCGTGTTCTTCAGTGATACCACAAAATGCAGTCGCTAACACAATCACGGATAAACCGATTAACCCAACTTCTGCCAAATGGAAGGCCAAAGCAACAATTAGCCATATCCCAATTAGCCCCTGTACCCACAGTTGGGCTTGTTCCTTTTTCGTCCGTTTCGCCGTCATTTTTTTATCATGATCGGTTAAAATTTGGCGAACACTGTCTGGAAGTTCTGCACCGTAACCAAATAGTTTGAACTTTTCTACAAGAAAACAAACAATTAGCCCACAGAGGAAAACAGGGATAGTGACAGGTGCCATACGAATATAAAAGGTAATGAAATCCCAGTTAACATGCTTTGCGATGATTAAGTTTTGAGGTTCACCAACCATGGTCATCACGCCACCCAGCGCCGTACCAATCCCTGCATGCATCATTAAGCTACGTAAAAAA
This sequence comes from Providencia sp. PROV129, assembly GCF_028482245.1. Taxonomy (NCBI): domain Bacteria; kingdom Pseudomonadati; phylum Pseudomonadota; class Gammaproteobacteria; order Enterobacterales; family Morganellaceae; genus Providencia; species Providencia sp. PROV129. The sequence continues at coordinate 12,495 of NZ_JAMPQD010000014.1, read as the reverse complement.
GCGCGAAATTGCTCTAAGGTTTGTTTTTGCTCACTGCTATTAATAAAACCATCATTTTGCAGGTCAATATCACTATGCTGATTAGATGCATATTGGTGATAAATAGAATAGAAACCAATTGAAACGCTGATCACGACAGCAATAACGGTTAACGCATCTAAAAAAGCAGATAAAAACGCACTTGCTAAGCAAAAAGCTAATGACAGAATTCGTTTAGAACGGACGTTTATCAGTAATTTGGTGAAAACAAATAACAACAGCTGCTTCATAAAGTAGATACCAGCCACCATGAAGATCAACAGTAAAATGACTTCAAGATTATTGCTGATTTCATGAGAAATCTGCGCAGGGCTGGTCATGCCAATCAGTACAGCCTCGATAGCGAGTAGGCCTCCAGGTTGTAAGGGATAGCATTTTAATGCCATTGCTAATGTAAATATAAATTCAATGACCAATAGCCATCCTGCGATGAATGGGCTGGCGAAATAGAAAACAATTGGGTTGATGACCAGGAATATAATAATGGCAAGTTTGTACCAATCAGGTGAGTTCCCCAGAAAGTTTTTCAAAAATGCGCTTTTTAAACTAAAATCCATTATGGTTTGTTATCCTCTTATTGGATGTTTTGTCTCGTTCCACAACATACTACTCTTATCTTTTAAGGATTTTAAGTCTATTTGCTAATTGATAATGTATGAATTATATGGAAATTCTATGATTTGCTTCACTCTTTATTTTGAGTCTAACTATATCAGAAGACGACAATCTGGTATGATTTCCTCAATATCCGTTTAAAAGGTTTGGAATAATAAAAATATGGTTATTAAAGCTCAAAGCCCGGCAGGTTTTGCGGAAGAGTACATTATTGAAAGTATATGGAACAACCGTTTTCCACCAGGTTCAATCTTGCCCGCTGAGCGCGAACTGTCTGAGTTAATTGGTGTGACACGCACCACTCTACGTGAGGTGTTACAACGCTTGGCTCGTGATGGTTGGTTAACCATCCAACATGGTAAGCCAACTAAGGTGAATAACTATTGGGAGACTTCTGGCTTAAATATTTTAGAAACATTAGCTCGATTAGATCACGATAGAGTTCCACAACTGATTGATAATTTGCTGGCAGTGCGGACAAATATTGCTGCAATTTTTATTCGTACGGCTTTTCGTAACAACCCTGAAAAGTCCTTAGAGGTATTAGCTGGCAGAGAAAAAGTGGAAGACAATTCAGATGCCTTTAGCGATTTGGATTATAACATTTTCCGTGGTCTCGCTTTTGCTTCAGGTAACCCAATTTATGGGCTAATTATTAATGGGTTAAGAGGGTTATATACCCGTGTTGGTCGGTATTATTTTTCTAACCCTGAAGCGAGACGCTTAGCGTTGAGTTTCTATCAGCAATTAAGCCATCTGTGTCGTGAGCAAGCCTATGACCGTATCATGGAATGTGTGCGTAATTACGGTAAGGAAAGTGGCCTGATTTGGCATTCTATGCAAGGTAATATGCCATCTGACTTAGCTCATATCCGTTAAGCATCATCAAATTTTTATGATTCAAGCCAGCATTCAACGATGGATGCTGGCTTTTTTATTTTGTGAGTCATTCCTAAATCTCTGGTTTTATCGTTCTTACAGAGAATGCGCGATATAACAGTTGTTACAAAGCGTTAATTAATATAATAAGCTGCAAAAATTGCCATTTAAAATATATTAAGTTTCAAGGTTGGCGTTTGTTAGGAGTGAGCGCAAGCAATAGTAAGTTCTGGTTATTTGATAGATTCTACTGAAAAATATTGCTTTCAGCTATAAAATTGTTTCTTGTTTTAAGTAAGATGTTGATATTTAAAATTTAATTGAATCGCCTCTTTTTTATGCGTTAGAATAAAAATCTATTTTGTAAATATATTGTGACAATAATTGAATTTTTTATCTGAATTGTTAAAAGTGTTAATTCACTACATTGGCAAATGAATACTAGAATATTATTCTAATGAGTAAGTCATCATTTTGCGGCTGAGGATCTTATGAAAATTCTAGTGTTAGGTGCAGGTGTTATTGGTGTGACAACAGCATGGTATTTGGCGCAAGAAGGCCATGAAGTTATTGTTGTGGATAGGCAACATGATGTTGCTGAAGAAACTAGTGCAGGTAATGCAGGGCAAGTTTCACCTGGATATGCTACACCATGGGGGGCTCCAGGTATTCCATTGAAAGCGGTAAAATGGATGTTTGAAAAGCATGCACCACTGGCTATTCGTCCAGATGGGTCGTTATTTCAACTACGTTGGATGTGGCAAATGCTCAAAAACTGTGATATTCAGCATTACACAATGAACAAAAGCCGCATGGTGCGTATTGCTGAATATAGCCGTGATTGTATGCGTGAGCTTAGAAATGACATTGGTATTCACTATGAGGAACGCCAAGGAGGTACACTGCAACTGTTTCGTACGGCTAAGCAATTTGATAATGCCGCGAATGATATTGCCGTGCTGCAACAAGAGGGAGTGCCTTATGAGCTATTAACCTCTGATGAATTGATCACAGCAGAGCCAGCACTCGAATTTGTGAAGCACAAATTAACGGGGGGATTGCGTTTACCAAATGATGAAACAGGGGATTGTCAGCAATTCACCAAGAAGCTCGCTAAAATGGCGAAGGATGCAGGGGTAAAATTCCAATTTGGCGTGCAAGTGGAGCAAATTATAACAGAAGGTCAACGTGTGAGTGGTGTGCGTATTGATGGTCAGATCCTGCAAGCCGATAGATATGTGGTTGCGATGGGGTCTTATTCTACCTCAATACTCCAAAATCTGGTTAAAATCCCAGTCTATCCGCTTAAAGGTTACTCGTTGACGATGCCAATTATTGACGCCCAAAGAGCGCCAACTTCCACCATTTTAGATGAAACCTATAAAATTGCAGTCACTCGTTTTGATGAACGCATACGTGTTGGTGGTATGGCAGAAGTGGTCGGTTTTAATTTAAATATCCTGAAAAAACGCTGTGAAACACTGAAAATGGTGGTACAAGACTTGTACCAAGGTGGTGGCGATATCGCACAAGCACAATTTTGGACAGGGCTCAGACCAATGACGCCAGATGGTACGCCAATTGTAGGGCCAACAGCGTATAGCAATTTATACTTGAATACGGGCCACGGCACACTGGGCTGGACGATGGCATGTGGAGCAGGGAAATTGCTGTCAGATTTAATTTCAGGAAATACACCCGATATTGCTTCTGATGATTTGTCAGTATCACGGTATTTAGATGGATTTAATACGAAATTAGTGGCTGGTGGGCATTTAAACCCCGCACGTTAATTCGCTGGTACCATATAACTGATGTATTGACATAAAAATAGACACGTATTTAAGGACTTAAGATGCCACGCCCAATTAGTGCCATTATTCATTTAGACAATTTACAACATAATTTATCGGTTGTGCGTCAGCATTCAGGGCAGGCAAAAATTTGGTCAGTCATGAAGGCGGATGGTTATGGTCATGGTATCAAACACATTTGGCCCGCACTGAAAGCCACTGACGGCTTTGCAGTGTTAGACCTCCAAGAAGCTATTCTATTGCGTGAAGAAGGTTGGAAAGGGCCAATTTTGTTGCTTGAAGGTTTTTTTCAGCCACAAGATTTAGGGGTAATCGACCAGTATCACTTAACGACTAGCGTACATAGTGAATGGCAACTTTATGCTATTGAAAATGCGCAACTGTCTACGCCAATTTCAGTTTATGTCAAACTCAATAGTGGCATGAATCGTTTAGGTTTTCCTGTATCAGGATATCAAAATGTCATTGAACAGTTAGCGAAGATGGAGAATGTCGGCTCCATCACGTTAATGAGTCATTTTGCTAATTCAGATACACATACTGGGGTAATTGAGCCATTTGAGAAAATTAAACAGTTTAGTTATTTGTCTTTACAAACCTGTATTGCCAATTCAGGTGCAACTCTTTGGCACAAAGATACTCAGTATGATTGGGTACGGACGGGGATCTTGTTGTATGGTGCGTCACCAAGTGGAAAGTCAGCTGATATCCAACAGTATCCGCTAAAAGCTGCGATGACGTTACAATCAGAGGTGATAGCAATGCATGATATTGCTGCAGGGGAATCTATCGGTTATGGGAGCCGATTCACTGCATCTAAGCCGATGCGTATCGCTACGGTTGCGTGTGGTTACGCTGATGGCTATCCACGTCATGCCCCCAATGGAACACCTGTTTGGTGCAATGGGACACGTTGTGCGCTATTAGGCGCAGTTTCTATGGATATGTTGAGCATTGATATCACCCATTGTAGTGATGTGAAATTAGGCACCACAGTGGAATTGTGGGGGCAAAATTTGCCTGTGGACGATGTGGCACAAGCGGCAGGCACGATAGGCTATGAATTAATGTGTGCACTTGCAAAAAGAGTTCCTGTTCGTTACGAAAAAAGCGTAGAATAATTGTTAACCAATACGATCGCTAACTCACATATTTAGCTTTAAATGTGATTTAGATTATGAAGATTGGGGATCTTTGCATATTGATATAACATATAAGTTTGATCCATTTCTCATTATTTTTAGGTTTAATCTATGTCTAAAACAATTAAGTTAACCACACTTGCTGTGGCGTTAAGCGTGTTATCTAGCGCAGCTTTAGCTGGAACATGGTCTGTTGGTGGCTCTGTACTGGCGCAATCTACGCCATATAAAGGCATTAAGTCTCGTGATTATATTACGCCAGTACCAATTGTGAATTATGACAGTGAAAATTTTTACTTTCATACGTTAGCTGCAGGTTACTATCTGTGGAATGACACGCAAGATCAACTGTCTTTAGATGCGTACTATTATCCTCAATTTTTTAAACCTAAAGACAATGATGACAAAGCAATGCGTGAGCTAAATCGTCGCCGTGATACGGTTATGACCGGTTTTACCTACCGCCATAAAGCGGATTGGGGCACACTGCGTACGAATATTTCAGGGGATATCCTTGGTATTAGTAATGGTATTCGTGGTGAGTTTGCTTACCTATATGGCTTTGAAGGCGACAAATGGTCTATCACGCCAGGCTTAGGTATTAAATGGGATAGCAAAAATCAAAATCGTTATGAATATGGCGTTTCTTCAAAAGAATCGAATCATAGCGGTTTAAAACGTTATAACCCAGGTTCAAGCTGGACGCCGTATATGGAAGTCACAGGTAACTACCGTTTCGACGAAAATTGGACTGTGTTTGCGATGGGGCGTGTTGACCGCCTACCGAGTGAAGTAAAAGATAGCCCAATGGTGAATAAATCTGTTTCTGCCATTATGTGGACGGGTGTGACCTATACATTCTAATGTGTCGTTAAAGAATCATAAACCCTCAGTAAGATGACTCTACTGGGGGTTTATTTTGTCTTAATATTAATTTTGTGGTTTATTATCGCGGCTTACCATCACTAAAGACAGGCGAGCAGGGTGCTGAGCATCGCTTTTCATGGGCACATTAATACAGGCCGTTTCAACACAAACCATCTGTTTATAACCATTATTTGGCATGTCTTGCATACTACATGATAATTCAGCCCATGGATTCCAACACACCACATCACTATTATGGTAATGATGCAATTCAATCGTGCGGTTCCAGCCGTCATCGCGCAGTAAGCTGTACTCTTCAGGTTCTGAATAGATGCGGTCAGTGTGTTTATTGAATTTTAATGGTTCAGATGCATACACTTCTTTATCAGCGACCTTATCAAAATAGTGACCGCCAAGGCCGTAAACAGTCGCTTTGTGAATATCACTGATGTTGAAGTAAGTGTGTAATGCTGCTGTCGTTTCAAAATCACCATAGCTTTCGAGCTCAAGCTCACAGGTTTCACCCAGTTTCATTCGTAAAATCAATGTGAACTCGTGGGGCCATAGCTTACGGGTATAATCAGTGTCAGTGAGCGTAAAGGTTAAAATTACCCCATCATCATGTTCATTATGGGCAGTAAATTGCCAAGGCAAGATACGCGCAAAGCCGTGACTCGGACTCGCTACAGGGCCAAACCATGGCCAACAGATAGGAATGCCTCCACGGATTGCTACGCCGTTTTTAAACGCACTTTCAGAACTTAGCCAAAGACACGGCTTTTGCCCCGCAGGTTGCCAATCAATGAGATGTGCGCCTTGTAAACTGACTGCACCACGAACTTTTGGGTGAGAAACCACAATCAGTGGTAGGTCACCTAATTGGCGTTGAGTGATATAGGCAGAGAGTTGTTTAATAACGGGTAGAGCAAAAATTTTTTCGTGCATGGTATCGGCCTGTGTTAGTAGAAACAGCATTAATACGCATTATACGTTTTGCGTGTGGCAGATTTGTGCGATGTATGGCACTTATCTTAAATCTGATTGAAAGTTGGTTTATACAGTATCGAATAATGGATTAAAGATAAATGAAGTGAGATAAAATATTAATGCAGTATTCGATATGATACAAAAGAGCCGCCAATTGGCGGCTCAGTCAGGCTAATTACTTAACAACACTTATTTAGAGATGTGAGCAATCAGGTCTAATACTTTGTTTGAGTAACCTGTTTCGTTGTCATACCAAGAAACTAATTTAACAAAGTTATCGTTCAGTGCGATACCAGCTTTAGCATCAAACACAGAAGTCAGTTTTTCACCGTTGAAGTCTGTTGATACAACGTCATCTTCAGTGTAGCCCAGAACACCTTTCAGTTCGCCTGCTGCAGCTTCTTTGATAGCTTCACAGATTTGCGCGTAAGTTGCTGGTTTTTCTAAACGTGCAGTTAAGTCAACAACTGAAACGTTTGGTGTTGGTACACGGAAAGACATACCAGTCAGTTTACCGTTCAGCTCAGGAATAACTTTACCTACAGCTTTAGCAGCACCAGTTGAAGATGGGATGATGTTTTGAGAAGCACCACGACCACCACGCCAGTCTTTGTGAGAAGGGCCATCAACTGTTTTTTGCGTTGCAGTTGTTGCGTGAACAGTCGTCATCAGACCTTCAACGATACCGAATTTGTCGTTGATAACTTTAGCCAGCGGCGCTAAGCAGTTAGTTGTACAAGATGCGTTAGAAACGATTTCTTGACCTGCGTAAGCTTTGTGGTTAACGCCCATAACGAACATTGGAGTGTCATCTTTAGAAGGGCCAGTCAGAACAACTTTTTTCGCACCTGCTTGGATGTGTTTACGCGCAGTTTCATCAGTCAGGAAGATACCTGTTGCTTCAGCAACAACATCAACACCAACTTCGTTCCATTTCAGGTTTGCAGGATCTTTTTCTGCAGTAACACGGATTTTTTTACCGTTTACAACCAGGTGACCATCTTTAACTTCAACAGTACCGTTGAAACGACCGTGAGTTGAATCGTATTTCAGCATGTAAGCCATGTATTCTGCATCGAGCAGGTCGTTGATAGCAACGATTTCGATATCAGAACGCTCTTGTGCAGCACGGAAAACGATACGGCCAATACGACCAAAACCATTAATACCTACTTTGATAGTCATAGTATTTCCACCAGCTATTTATTCGTGAATTAAGTTGTAGTTAAAGTTACCAAAACCTTGCCAGCCGTCAAGCGGAATCGTGTCAATTATTGAAAAAAATCAATTCTGATACCACTAACTGCTTATTTGTCAGCCACTTCAGCGGCAAACACAGCCGCACGTATTATCGGGATTGTACGGCATAATGAAACCATCTATCAGTGATATATGTGATACGCTTCACAAATCAAAACGGAAAGTAAGATGCTTCTTAGTTTAGAATAGTTTTATAAAAATTGTTGTTAATTTTTTGTTGCTGAAAATTACGGTGTGATAGTCATCAACAGAACAAATTGCTTAAATACGTGGATAAGTTATGTCACAGAAAGATAAACAACACGTTGATATTTCAGATTTAAATGAGATACAGCGTTATGTTACACAGCAAGCGGGCACTGAGCCGCCATTTAGTGGTCAATTATTGCATAACCGTAAAGAGGGTGTGTACGAATGCCTGTGTTGTGGTACACCTTTATTTATGTCTGAGACTAAATTTGATGCAGGTTGTGGGTGGCCAAGTTTCTATGAGCCAGTGAATGATCATGTCATCAAATACATCGAAGATTTTTCTCATGGTATGCATCGTATTGAAGTCCGTTGCCAAAATTGTAATGCCCACTTAGGGCATGTGTTCCCTGATGGACCTATGCCAACAGGGCAACGTTACTGTATTAATTCAGCATCCTTAAGCTTTTTGGATGAGTCATCGGGTGAAAAGACGCGTGGTTAGGCTGCTGAAGGCTGCTGAAGTTTATAAGTTATTATCAACAACCTTCAGCAATAACGATTCAGCTAAAAATAAAAAAGCAATTTAACTAAACGTCAGTATAATTTTTCGAAGGAGCGGTGCCATGAGTGTAGAAGTCGACCCAAAACATATTGAACAATTGCTTGCAGTAATGACCCCAGAGATTTATGAGCGTCTCGTTACTGCCGTTGAGTTGGGGAAATGGCCAGATGGAGTTCCTTTAACGGCGGAGCAAAAAGAACATAGCTTACAGATGGTGATGCTGTGGCAATCACGCCATAACCATGATGCTGAACATATGACTGTTGGTACCAATGGTGAGATCACCATGAAAAGCAAGCAAGAGCTGAAAGCGATGTTCCAAGGGGAGATGTTCGCAACACTCAAACCGCAAAATAACGATTAAGGTTGAGCAGCAATATTTTCTCAAAGAATACAGTACAAGGGAAAATATTGCTGAGGAAAATGAGGGGTTAGGCAATATCGTCTAGTGTGATAAGTTTGGCGCCTTGCTGTTCCATTTCGGTTAATGCAATCTGGCTGTCATTAGCGGTTAAGTTTACCCCACGACAGCCGTCAACTAATACATCAACGCTGTAGCCCAAATTCAAGGCATCGAGCACTGTAAATTTAACGCAATAATCGGTCGCAATCCCCATAATAATTAAATGGGTGATCCTCTGAGCTTGTAGCCATGTGTGTAATCGAGTTTGACTTACCTTATCGTTATCAAAGAAAGCGCTATAGCTATCAACTTGCGGGTTTTCGCCTTTCGTAAATGTTTCTTGAATGGCTTGAGTGTTTAATTGTGGGTGGAACTCTGAGCCATATTCGCCTTGGACACAATGTACAGGCCACCATACTTGCGCCAGCCCATTAAGTTCACCGATATCGCCAATTTGTGTGCCTGAGTTTGCGGCAAAACTTAAATGATTAACAGGGTGCCAATCTTGACTTGCAAGGGTGGCAATCCCTTTTTGTTGGCAAATCGTGATTGCTTTATTTGCTATGTCTATAACGTGTTCACTTTCATTCACAGCGAGAGTGCCGCCTGTGCAAAAATCATTTTGTAAATCGACTAACAATAAGGCCGTTTTCATCATTTCCTCAGTTATTCATCAGCGTAACTCAATTCACCGCGTAAATTATTTTGCATTAATTCGCGGATCAGCGCAGGTGTGTAATCTTGGCTCAGTAAATAATGTAATTTACTCAATGCCGCTTCAAAAGTCATGTCATAACCACTAATTACCCCTGATTCTGCGAGGGCATGTCCTGTGGCATAGCCTTCCATATTCACACGCCCTGAAATGCACTGTGTTAGATTGACCACAATAATCCCACGGTTAGTCGCTTCCCGTAGAATGCGCAGTAATTCAGGCTGCTGAGGTGCATTCCCGACCCCATAAGAGCGCAAGATTAATGCTTTGACGGGTTGTTGAAGAATATTACGAACAATATCAATAGATAAACCAGGGTAGAGCGTGACAACGCCAATCGGTTGAGGTGTGATGCGGTGTGTCTTGAATTCCCCGACGCCAATGGGGGCGGGGCAAGCATTAAAAGTACGAATATGAATACCTGCTTCCATCAACGGTGAGCAGTTCGGGGAACTAAAGGCATCGAAACCATCTGCATGCGCTTTGACTGTACGGTTACCACGGTACAATTTATTGTTGAAAAATAATCCTACTTCATTAATGGGATAATTTGCTGCTAAATACAAGGCATTCAATAAGTTAGTTTGACCATCAGAACGTAATGCTTCCAATGGAATTTGAGACCCTGTCACGATAACGGGCTTCTTTAAGTTTTCAAACATAAAAGAAAGGGCGGATGCTGTAAATGCCATGGTATCCGTGCCGTGTAAAATGACAAATCCATCATATTTTTCATAGTGTTGGCAAATATCATCTGCAATGATTTGCCAATCTTCAGGGGTGATATCGGATGAGTCGATTAATGGCTGATGTTCGCGAATTGTGAATTCAGGCATTTCTGGACGGTGAAATTCAGGCATCTGAGCCAATTGCGCTTGTAAATGACCTGAGACAGGTATGTAACCTTGTGGTGAGTGACGCATGCCGATGGTGCCGCCAGTATAAACGACATAAATAGATTTCTTCTGCATTTGATTACCTAATTTATTAGCGCATGGAGAAGTGAAAATAATTATCCGAATTTTGACGTAATTACTGGTGTATTACTATCGTTAAATTGCTAATTTGTAGATTGAAATGAGGTGAACTGAGTATCTAGTGAGAGAAATCCCCTCCAGTAAGCTAGAGGGGATGGCGATTAGTTAATTTCAGCGCAATTTAAGCAAAATGCATAACGGTTTTGTGGGTCATTCATTTTTAAGAAAAATTGAGCTTGTTGGCGGATATCTGTTGCAACAGCGGGTGGTAAAAACACGTGCAGAACATCAGGCATGGCTGCTTGAACATTACTGGTTAATTCAAGTAGCAGCTGGTCCATAAAGGACAATTCTGGTTTCATCCAATCCAATTGTACTTCTGACAGTTTAGCCAATTCTGCGGCTTTATCCACGGCGTCATCAAAATCACCCAGTTGGTCGACAAGGCCATTTTTCAATGCATCTTGACCAATCCAAACACGGCCTTGGGCAATTTTGTCTATTTGCTCAGGGGTTTTGTTTCGCGCTTTTGCTACAAGATTAATAAAGGTGTCATAACCATTTTCAATGGTGATTTGCATCATATCTGCAAATTGTGGGTTGATCCCTTTTGTTATGGAGATATCGGCAAGTGGTGAAGTGGAAACCCCATCAGTGTATACGCCAATAGAATCCAGTGATTTTTCAAAGGTATTAATTACACCAAAGATACCAATTGAGCCCGTTAGCGTATTTGGGCTTGCAATAATATAATCCGCAGGTGTGGAAACCCAGTAACCGCCTGATGCCGCCATACCGCCCATAGAAACAACAACAGGTTTACCTGCAGCATGGGCGGACGCTAATTCGCTGCGAATAAGGTCAGATGCACTAACGCTTCCCCCTGGGCTATTCACACGTAGAACAATGGCTTTGATATTGTCATCAAGGCGGGCATCGCGGATTTGTGCTGCTATGGTATCCCCCCCAGCAATTCCAGGCGTCTGTGGGCCATCCATGATTGCGCCTTGCACTACGATGACGGCAATGTTGCCGCCTTGGTTTGCGGTGGTATCGGCAATCTTAGCTGAGTAATCATAGATACTAATATTATTGAATTGCTTATCGTCTTTATTCCAACCAAAGTGCTTGCTGAGGAGCTCTTCGACTTGCTCATTGGTATACACTTTATCAACCAATTTTTGTTTTAATGCATACTGAGCGCTATCACCTTTAACTGCACGTAATTGGCTAAGGACTGTATCAGCTCCAGGGAAAATTTGCGTAGTGGTCATTTTACGGTTAGTCGCTAAAGCATCCAAATAATTGTTCCATAAAGCATTTAACCATTGCTGATTCGCAAGGCGCGCGTCAGGGGACATATCATCACGCATCATGGGTTCAACCGCAGATTTATACGTTCCGACACGGAAAATATGGCTGCTAATTTTCAGTTTTTCTAACAAGGACTTGTAGTAAATGCTGTTTGTAGCGAAACCATATAAGCCAACGGAGCCTTGTGGTGTAAGATAGATATCGTCTGCAAAGCTTGCAAGGTAATATTGTGGTTGAGAAAAATGGTTACCTACAGCGTAAACTTGCTTACCTTTGTGCTTAAATTGTGCAATGGCTTTACCAATATAAGCAAGGGAAGGTTGATCTGCCCCGACTAAGTTATCAAGGCGTAATACCATACCTGTAATACGGTCGTCATCGGCGGCAGTGCGAATGGTATCGACAATATCGAATAAAGAGTTTTCTTGCATCCGATTATTAGAGGTGCCTAATAATTCGCGGCTCATACGCCCGAACGGGTCAGGTGCAGAGACTTGGTCAACCACCACGCCTTGTAAGTCTACATACAACGCACCATAGTAATTTTTTTCAGGCTCAGATTCTGAGTGATAAAGGGCAAAAGACCCAATCACAATGAAGAACAGCACAAGGAAAATCGCGTTGAAAACGAATTCCCGAATAAAGTTAAGTGCCTTCCAACTGATTTTAAAGATGGTGGCGAGGATGTCCCATATTTGACGCATTTTTTCTCCTATCCTTCATATTTTG